>CANGYC010000257.1 GCA_947457975.1 Comamonadaceae bacterium
ATCACCACCCCGTCGGGCAGCTCCACCACGAGCACGGAACCCTCGGGCAGCACGCCGCCTTCAAGCAGCCCGGGCAGCACACCGATGCCGGGCAGCAGCACGACCTCCGGCACCACGGGCAGCGCGGGTTCGACCACCACCACGACCACCCCGGTCGCACCGTCCGGCAGCAGCACCGGCCGCTAGCCTGGCCGGCCGTTCGTCCTGACTCTCAGCCCCGGGCCACGGGGCGCTGCGGGTCGCTGCACCACTCGCTCCAGCTGCCGGCAAACAGGCCCGTGCTGCCCAGCCCGGCCAGCTCCATGGCCAGCAGGTTGGGCACGGCGCTCACGCCGCTGCCGCACTGGTGCACCACGCCCGCCGGGTCACGGCCGGCGAGCAGCTGCTCGAATTCCTGGCGCAGCTGGGCCGGCGGCTTGAAGCGCCCGTCGGCCCCCAGGTTCTGGCCGAAGGGGCGGTTCAGCGCCCCCGGAATGTGGCCGGCCACCGGGTCCAGCGGCTCCACCTCGCCGCGGTAGCGGGCCTCGGCCCGTGCGTCCACCAGGGTCTGGCGTGCATCCCCCAGCCCTTGGGCCACCTGCTGTGCACTCACCAGCCGCACCAGGGGCGTGCCGAGCTTGAAGTTGCTGCTGAAATGCGCCGCAGCCGGGCCAGACACCGTCTCGCCTCCCGCGGCCTGCCAGGCGGCCAGGCCCCCATCGAGCACGGCCACGGCCTCGTGGCCTGCCCACTTGAGCATCCACCACAGGCGCCCGCAGAAGAGGCATCCCTGCCGGTCGTAGACCACGGCCTGCATCCCGTTGGCAAAACCCACGCTGCACAGCCAGCGCTCAAAGCGCTCCCGGTTGGGCAGGGGATGGCGACCGCCTGAGGCCGGCTCGTCGGCGCCGCCGGCCGTGCGCACACCGGTGGACCCCGGGTCGCCGTGCTTGGCGCTGAGGTCGGTGGCGAGGTTGGCGTAGACCGCGCCTGGGAGGTGAGCCTCACTGAACTGCTGTGGGCCGGAGGAGGGCGTCATCAGGTCGAAGCTGCAGTCGAACACCATCAGGGGCTGGCCCCCGCGCTGCAGGTCCATCAGTTGCTCGGTGGTGATCAGAGTGCGGTACATGGGGTGGCTCCTGGGCTCAGTGTTCTTCGGCGGGCGTGCGCGGCAGGTGGCGCGTTCGCAGCACGGTGGCCATGATGCCACTGAGCGTGATCAGCAGCATGCCGAGCCAGCCGACCAGGGGAATCTGGTCGCCGAACAGCAGCAGGCTGTAGAGCGCCCCGAACACAATGCCCGAGTACTGCAGATTGGCCACCACCAGCGTGGCGCCGTGGCTGTAGGCGCGGGTCATGCACCACTGGCCGCCCGAGGCCAGGATGCCGATGGGCAGCAGCCACACGGCCGCGCCCCAGTCCCAGGGCGACACCCCGGCCACACCCATGCCCAGGGCGCCGCCCAGCGCACAGGCCACCGCAAAGTAAAACACCGTGCGCTCTTCCGGCTCGCCCAGCCGGCCCAGGCCAGTGACCTGCAGGTAGGCCAGGGCCGACATCAGGCCTGACAACAGCCCCACCAGGCCCGCGAACAGCTGGTTCTGCTCCAGCGTGGGCCGCAGGATCATCACCACGCCGGCGAAGCTGGCCAGCACCGCCGCGATCAGCGGCCCCTGGCCGGTGCTTGCCCGGCCCAGCAGCAGGCTGCCGCCGATGAGGAAGGCGCCCACCCAGATGCTGCTCATGTAGTTCAGCGTCATGGCCGTGGCCAGGGGCAGGTGGATGATGGCGTAGAACCAGGCGCTCATGGCCAGCACGCCGGTGATGCAGCGCCAGGCATGGGCCGAGGGCACGCGCGTGGCCAGCGGGGTGCGGCGGGCGCGCATGAAGGCGGCCATCACGGCCATGCTCACCAGCCCACGGTAGAAGACCAGCTCCGAGGCGTTGAAGTGGCTGGACGCGAGCTTGACGCACACGCCCATGGTGGAAAACAGGAAGGCGGCCAGCAGCATCCACAGCGCGGCGCTGGGCTGCCTGGCGGAGGCGGCCGCGCTCACACGGTCTGGGTGGTCTTGGTGGCGCCCATTTCGCGCCGGTACCACTCATGAAAGTGCTGCATGCCGTCTTCCATGGGGCTTTGGTAGGGGCCAAACTCGTCGTCGCCGCGCTGCATCAGCGCCAGGCGGCCAGCCTCCATGCGCAGCGCGATCTCGTCGTCTTCGACGCAGGTCTCCATGTAGGCCGCCTGCTGCGCCTCCATGAACTCCTGCTCGAAGGCGCAGATTTCTTCGGGGTAGTAGAACTCGATGAGGTTCAGGGTCTTGTTGGGCCCCTGGGGGTGCAGGGTGCTGACCACCAGCACGTGCGGGTACCACTCCACCATGATGTTCGGGTAGCAGGTCAGCCAGATGGCGCCATACCGGGGCGGCTCACCGCCGCGGTACTGCAGCACCACGTCGTGCCATTTTTTGTAGACCTCGGTGCCGGGCTTGCCCAGCTTGTCCGACACGCCCACGGTCTGCACCGAGTAGTGCTGGCCCAGGTCCCAGCGCAGGTCCTCGCAGGTCACGAAGTTGCCCAGCCCGGGGTGGAAGGGCCCTACGTGGTAGTCCTCCAGGTAGACCTCGATGAAGGTCTTCCAGTTGTAGTTGCACTCGTGCAGCTGCACCTTGTTGAGCTGGTAGCCCGTGAAGTCCAGGTCCTGGAGGGCGCTCATGCCCGCCAGGTCGGCGGCGATGTCGCGGCCGTTGTCCTCGAAGATCAGCCCGTTCCAGGTGGTGGTCTTGTACTTGTTGAGGTTCAGGCAGGGATCGGTCTGGAAATGGGGCGCGCCAATGAGCTCGCCGCCCGTGTTGTAGGTCCAGCGGTGCAGGGGGCAGACGATGTTGCTGCCCGTGTGGCCCCGGCCCTTGAGCATGACGGCCTGGCGGTGGCGACACACATTGGAGATCAGCTCGATGCCCGAGGCATTACGCACCAGGGCGCGGCCTTCACCTTCCTGGGGCAGGGCGTAGTAGTCGCCCACTTGTGGCACCGCCAGCTCATGCCCCAGGTACTTCGGCCCCTTGGCGAACAGCCTTTGCTGCTCCTTCTCGTACAGGGCCTGGTCGAAGTAGCTGCTCACGGGCAGCTGGCTGGTGGCTTGCAGCAGGCGGAGGCTGAGGTCGGACATGGTATCGGTGGGTTCACCCCGGCGAGGAAGGTCGGAGGGCTGCGGCCCATGAGGGACGACAGAGCAAAACGGGCCCGTGCATCGGACCCGTTCGAGAAGGCCCAAGATTGTAGCCCGGGGGTGTCTGGCCCGGATTCACGGTTTTCTTGAGCCTAAAATCATTCAGACATCACTTTCTTCTGCCAGACGCTTCTTCATGCCCAAAGCCAGTGCCCCTGCCGCCACCCCCAGCGGTTCACCGCCGCCCAGCTACGAGGCGGCCCTGGAGGAACTGGAGCAATTGGTCTCGCAATTGGAGTCCGGCCAGCTGCCGCTGGACCAGTTGCTCAGTGGCTACCAGCGGGGGGCCCAGTTGCTGGCCTTTTGCCGAGACAAGCTCGCCGCCGTCGAGAACCAGATCAAGGTGCTCGAGGCCGGCGAGCTCAAACCCTGGGCGGATGCCTGAGGCCTCGCCGGCCGGCCGCCCCGACAAGGATTGCCTTTGAACGCTTCCCTGCCCTTCCCAGACGCCCCGGCCTTTGAGCTGGGCCCCTGGTCGGCCATTCAGCTGGCCCGCATCGAGGAGGCGTTGGAGCGCTGGGTGGCCCCCGAACACCGCGTG
>CANGYC010000258.1 GCA_947457975.1 Comamonadaceae bacterium
CTGCAGCCCAGGCAGGTGCGCGCTGCTCAGCGCCTGGACAACGGCCCGGTGTGGCACGGCCTGCTGCTGGATGCGCCCGAGACCGTGCTGGGCCTGCAACCCGACCATGCCCGCCTGGTGGCGCTGGGCGCCAAGGTGGGCGTGGCGGCAGCCTATCCTCACGAAGAAGGCGTGGCGCTGATCTCCCGACGCAACCGCGAAGCACGCGCTTTTGCCAGCACCGAACGGCCCCGCGAGGCCTCGCCCGACCTGGAGGTGCGCGCCTTTGCTGCACCCATGGGTGTGAATGAAGACCCGGTGACCGGGAGTCTGAACGCCAGCCTGGCGCAGTGGCTCATGGCCGAGGGCCTGATGCCCGAGCGCTACCTGGCCAGCCAGGGCGTGTGCCTGGGGCGAGCAGGTGAGGTGCACCTGCTGCGCGACAGCGCCGGCCAGGTGTGGGTGGGCGGCGACGCCGTGACCTGCGTGGACGGGCGCGTGCGGATGTAAGCCGGCGAGGCAAGCGGCCTGCGGGCTCGTCGCCACCGCGACTGCATGCCGGATGGCGGCTGCCGAGAATGCGCCATGGGCAAGCTCTACCTCGTGCGCCACGGTCAGGCCTCGTTCGGCGCCGACAACTACGACCAGCTCAGTGAACTCGGCCAGCGCCAGGCGCTGCGGCTGGGCCAATACTTTGCCGCCCGGGGCCAGCGCTTTGAGGCCTCGTTCACGGGCACGCTGCACCGCCAGATTCAAACGCATGCGGGCATTGCGCAGGGCCTGGGCCAGCCCCTGCCCGCCGTGGCGTTGCCGGGGCTCAATGAGTACGACAGCCACGCGCTCATTGCCACGGTGCATGAGGGGCCACTGGCCAGGCCCGACACGCCCGAGCTCTATCGTCACCACTTCCGCCTGCTGCGGCGCGCCATGCAGGAATGGATGGCGGGCCGCAGCAGTCCGGTGGGGATGCCTGTCTACAGCGATTGGGTGGCAGGCGTGTGCGACGCGCTGGAGAGGGTGCGCACGCAACACACGGGCGATGTGCTGCTGGTCTCCAGCGGCGGGCCAATTGCCACTGCGGTGGGCCAGGTACTGGGCCTGGCGCCTGAGATGACCATCGACCTGAACCTGCGCATCCGCAACGCCTCTATCACGGAGTTCGAGTTCAACCCCAAGCGCCACACGCTCTTGACTTACAACACCCTGCCGCACCTTGATGGGCCAGCGTACGAGGGGTGGGTGACCTACGCCTGAGCCAGGGCGAAGCTGTGCACGGTGCTGTAGGAGCTGCGAGAGGGAGAGGGGGAAAACCGCTAAGCCTGCAGGGGCGGTGTGCTTTGCGCGCGCACCCAGGCGAGGTAGTCGGCTGATCCTGCGGTGATGGGCAAGCACAGCACTTCAGGCGTGTCGTAGTGATGGTGGGCGCGAATGAAACGCTCCAACTCGGCGTAGAGTGGCTCTCGCGTCTTGATGGACAAGCGCCACTCGCGCGCCGCCTCCTGCCGGCCCTGCCATTCGTAAAAGCTCTCGATGGCCTCCACCTGCACGCAAGCGGCCAGGCGCGCCTGCACGATCTGCGCCGCAAGAGCCCGGGCGTGCGCCTGGTCATCGGTGGTGGTCGTGACCAGGCAGAACTCGTTCATGGCAAACCTGGCCGCTTTAAAAAGGCGGCAGTTCGCAGGCCTCGGCCAGCAGCTGCGCCAGCACGCGGCCTGAGGCCTCCAGCACGGCGCGGCCCTTTTCGGCAGTGGCCGCCGAGGCATTGCCAGCTGCGCCTTGGGGGTTGAGGTCTTGCACCGCCCAGGCCAGCTTGGCGCTTTGCCCGTCACCCAGCATCGCATAGCGCTGGGCGCGCTGCTGGCTGCTGGAGGAAAAATGCCGGGCCTGCGCCATGTCCACCCGCTCGGGGTGCAGGGCCAGCATCATGGAGGTTTCGATGTCGCCGGCGTGTGCGCCAAAGCGGTGTTCCTCGGGGGGAAAGAGCGCCTGCACCTCGGCGGGCAGCTTCAGGCCGAAGGTGTTGACCATCAGCACGGTCAGGCCGTGCCGCGCGCGCAGTTCACGGCCCACGATGTCCATGCTGGAGACATTGCCGCCGTGCGAGTTGAGCAGCAGCAACTTTTTAACGCCCGCGCGGGCCACGCCGCGCCCGATGTCCAGCCAGCCCTGCAGGAGCGCCTGGCTGTCCAGCGTGAGCGTGCCGGCAAAGGCCTCGTGCTCAATGCTGCGGCCCACGGTCTGCGTGGGCAGCAGCAGCACGGGCAGCTCGGGCGGCAGCTGCAGCAGGGTGTGTGCGATCACGCCTTCGAGCAAATCGGTGTCTACGCCGAGCGGCAGGTGCGGGCCGTGCTGCTCGGTGGCCGACAGTGGCAACACCGCCACGGTGCGGGCGGCATCCAGGCGGGCGAAGTCGGGGCTCTTCAAGTGGGCCCAGTGGCGGGGCAGCGGTGTGGTGGAGGTCATGGGTGGGTTCAGCAGGCAAGCAGGTGCCAAGTATGACGCGGCCCGCTCACGCGGCGGCGGCGGCCTTCTGGATCTGCTCGCGAAGCGCCTGGGCATCGGCCTGGTGGACGTGACGGGCCTGGCGCGCAGCGCGCGTTGCAACGGCCGCGCGCTGCGCGGGTGCGGCCGCGTCCAGCAGGGGGGCCAGACACCGGGGTTTGGCCCGGGCACCGCTGGCCAGGTAGTCGGTCAGCAGCGCGGCGCGCACCTGCGTGGCCTCTAAGCCGCGGACCTGGGTGAGGTGCTCGAACAAGAGATCGACCAGCTTTTCATGCGCGAACTCGTGCGTCTTGCCCGTGCGCTGCCACAGCCAGTCGCTCCAGGCGAGAAATGCGCCAAAGGTCGAGGGGCCGGCAAGCAGCAGGGCCAGGGCCTGCGCGAAGCGGCCGGAGTTGGCCACCAAGTCCCAGTAGCGCGCCAGGCGCTGCACGCGCTGCACGGTGGGAAAGTCGACGCAGTCGTTTTGCAGGATGGTGTAGGGCGGCTCGGGGTCATAGACCATGGCCGCGCCCTCTGTGTGGCGGGCAATCGGCGCGCCGCGCAGGCGCTTCAAAATGCCCAGCTGGATCTCGTGCGGCCCGAGCGCATGCAGGCGGTCAAAGCCGGCAGCAAAGCTCTCCAGCGTCTCGCCCGGAAGACCAAAGATGAGGTCGGCATGCACATGCGCGCGGCTGTCGGTGACCAGCCAGCGCAGGTTCTCTGCGGTCTTCTCGTTGTCTTGTTTGCGCGAGATGCGCTGCTGCACCTCGGGGTTGAAGCTCTGGATACCCACCTCGAACTGCAGCGAGCCGGCAGGAAACTGCGCGATCAATTCCTTGAGCCGATCCGGCAGGTTGTCGGGCACCACCTCAAAGTGCACAAAGATCTCGGAACGATCAGGCAGCTGACCCTTAGGCCCGCGCATGCGGTCCAGAAAGAACTGCAGGATACGGGTGGAGTGCTCGATCTTCAGATTGAAGGTGCGGTCCACAAACTTGAAGTGGCGCGCGCCGCGCTCAAACAACTGGGCCAGCTCGGCCATGAAGCGGTCGAGCTCGAAGGCCCAGGCCGTCTTATCCAGGGCGCTCAGGCAAAACTCGCACTTGAAGGGGCAGCCGCGCGAGGCCTCCACGTACAGCAGGCGCTGTGCGAGGTCGTCATCGCTGTACTCAGCGTAAGGCAGGGCCAGCTCGTCCAGGGGTGGCTGTTCCCCGGCCATCACTTTCATGAGCGGCGGCGGGCCGTCCAGCAGGGCGCGGCAGAGCTTGGGGAAACTCACGTCA
>CANGYC010000259.1 GCA_947457975.1 Comamonadaceae bacterium
GGCCTGACCTACGGGGTCTACAGCTACTTCGCGCCGGGCATGCATGCCGGCGCTTTCACGGTGGGCTTGCAGACGCGCAGCGACCAGGTAGACCAGGCCGTCTCGGTGGTGCGCCAGGTACTGCGCGACTTTGTGGCCCAGGGCCCCAGCTCAGAGGAGCTGCGTGCTGCCAAGGACAACCTGATCGGTGGTTTTCCCCTGCGCCTGGACAGCAATGCCAAGCTGCTGGACAACGTGGCCAACATCGCCTGGCACGGCCTGCCGCTGGATTACCTGCAGACCTGGACCCAGCAGGTGGACCGGCTCACGGTGGAGGACGTCCGCCGTGCCTTCCAGAAAGCGCTGCAGCCTGAGCGCATGCTCACGCTGGTGGTGGGCGGACCTTGAACAAATCCGCTGCAGCCCGCCCCCCGGCGCGCAAGCTCACGCGCCCTTCGGCCCCGGCCGGGGAAGTGCGCATCATCGGGGGGCTCTACAAGCGCACCAAGCTGGCGGTGCCCGACAAGCCGGGCCTGCGTCCCACGCCCGACCGTGTGCGTGAAACCCTTTTCAACTGGCTCGGCCAGGACCTTGCGGGCTGGCACTGCACCGACCCCTTTGCGGGCACCGGTGCGCTGGGGCTGGAGGCCGCCTCGCGGGGCGCTGCCGCGGTGCGCATGGCCGAGCAGGATGCCGAGCTCGTTCAGCGCCTGCAGGCCATGCGGCTCAAGCTGGGGGCGACGAACGTGGCGGTTGAACGCGGCGATGGCCTGGCCTTGCTCCAGCGCCTGGCGCCCGCCAGCCAGCAGCTCATCTTGCTCGATCCGCCCTTTGATTCCGCGCTGTTTGCCCCGGCACTGGCCGCCGCCGCCCGGGCCGTGGCCGAACCTGGCTTTATCTACCTGGAGGCCCCCCAGCCTTGGGGCGAGGAAGCGCTCGCCCCGCTGGGTCTGTCGGTGTTCCGGCAGGGCAAGGCTGGCGCGGTTCACTTTCATCTGCTGGTGCGGGCCCAGGAGGCTCGCCGGGCATAATTTGCTCTATGGCCTTATCCGCACCGCGCATTGCCGTGTATTCCGGCACCTTCGATCCCTTCACGCTCGGGCACGAGGACGTGGTGCGGCGTGCAGCCGGCCTTTTTGACCAGCTCATCGTGGCCGTGGCCGTGGCCCACCACAAGAAAACCCTGTTCAGCCTGGAGCAGCGCGTGCAGCAGGTGCAGCAGGCCGTGCAGGGTTTTGCCAAGGTGAGGGTGATGCCCTTTGACGGCCTGATCATGGATTTCTGCGCGGCCCAGCAGGCCTCGGCCGTGGTGCGCGGGGTGCGCAACCTCACCGACTTCGATTACGAGTCCCAGATGGCGGCCATGAACCGCAAGCTCAGGCCGCAGGTGGAGACCGTGTTCCTGCTGCCCGAGGCGGCCCTACAGTGCATCAGCAGCACGCTGGTGCGCGAGATCAGCAAGCTCGGCGGTGACGTGGGCCAGATGGTCAACCCGGCGATTGCCCGGGATCTTCTGGCCGCACACGCTTCCAAGGCCTGAGGAGCACCGCCATGGCCCTGATGATCACCGACGAATGCATCAACTGCGATGTGTGCGAGCCCGAGTGCCCCAATCAGGCCATCTTTCTCGGGCCGGAGATCTACCAGATCGACCCGGCCAAATGCACCGAGTGCGTGGGGCATTTCGATGAGCCCCAGTGTGTGCAGGTGTGCCCGGTGTCCTGCATTCCCGTCAGCCCCGACCATGTGGAAAGCCGGGGCCAGCTGATGGCCAAGTACCAGCGCCTGCAAAGCCTGGCGCAGCTGGCCACGCCCGTGGGCGCCGCCCCCAAGTCCTGAGCCTCTAGTTGCTTTAGCCGGCCTCCCCGGAGGCCGGGGTGGGATTGTCCTTGCGCGGTGGCTTGGGCCTAGGCGGCAGGGCTGTGTGGATCTGCTGCATGGCCTTTTCCATGTCGCCTTCCAGCAGCAGCGGCCAGGCCTTGACGCTGCGCGCCACGGCTTCCTCCATCGCGCTGCGCTGCTCCGGCATGGGCTTGCCCAGCACCCAGCTCGAGACCTCCGACTTCACACCCGGATGCCCGATGCCAATGCGCAGCCGCCAGTAGTCACCCGTGCCCAGCTGGGCATGGATGTCGCGCAGGCCGTTCTGGCCCGCGTGGCCGCCGCCAAACTTCAGGCGCACCTGGCCCGGGGGCAGGTCGAGCTCGTCGTGCGCCACCAGGATCTCCTCGGGCTGAATCTTGAAGAAGCGCGCCAGCGCCGCCACCGACTTGCCCGAGAGGTTCATGAAGGTCTGCGGCTGGAGCAGCCACACCGTCTGCCCCCGGACGCTGCCGCGCGCCACCAGCCCGTGGTAGCTCTTGTCCATGACCGGCGAGAGCTTGAGCTCGCGTGCCAGGGCGTCGATCCACCAGAAGCCGGCGTTGTGGCGCGTGGCCTCGTACTCGCTGCCCGGGTTGCCCAGGCCGACAAGAAGTTTGATCATGGGGAGATTGTCGAGGATGGCAGGGTCCGCAAAGCAAAAGGCCCATGCCTCTTGCGAGTGCATGGGCCCCAGAGGCGAGAAGAAGGATTACTTCTTGCCTTTGCCTTTGCCCTTGGCGTCGGCCGCAGGCGCAGCAGCGGCTGGAGCGGCCTCGACCTCTTCCTCGATGGCGGTCACAGAGGCAATCACCGGGTTGGGCTTGCCCTTGGTCACGACCTTCACGCCCTTGGGCAGGGTGAGGTCATCGACGTGCAGCGAGGTGCCTTTCTTCATGCCGCTCAAGTCCACGGCGATGAACTCGGGGATGTCGGCGGGGAAGCAGGTCACGGTCAGTTCATTGACCACGTGGTTCACCAGGCACTTTTCTGCTTTGACGGCAGGCGAATTCTCTTCACCGCTGAAGTGCAGGGGCACCTTGACGGTCATGCGGGTGGTGGCTTCCACGCGCTGGAAGTCGATGTGCTGGACCTGTTGCTTGAAGGGGTGCATTTGCAGGTCACGCAGCAGGACCTTGTGCACCTGGCCGCCCAGTTCCATCTCGAGGATGTGCGAGTGGAAGGCTTCCTTCTTGATGGCATGGAACAGGGCGTTGTGGTCCAGTTCGATGGCCAGCGGCTGGCCTGTGCCACCATAGACGATGCCGGGCGTGCGGCCCGAATGACGCAGACGGCGGCTCGCACCCGTTCCCTGCAGCTTGCGCTCAAAAGCGACGAATTTCATGGTTTTCTCCAGTAGAGGCGGGCCGCGACCAGCTGGCGCCTCGTGACAATAAGGCCGCCTTGCGGCAGCCGGCTTAATGCTCCCCGATCAGAACAGGTGGTCCTGGTCCGAGAACAAACTCATGACCGACTCTCCCTTGGCAATGCGCTGGATGGTTTCAGCAAACAGCGGTGCCACGGAGAGTTGGCGGATCTTGCTGCACGCCTGGGCAGTGGCGTTCAGCGGAATGGTGTTGGTGATGACAACCTCGTCCAGCGCCTCGCCCTTGGACAGGCGATCGATGGCCGGGCCCGAGAACACCGGGTGCGTGCAGTACGCGTAGACCTTCTTGGCGCCGCGCTCCTTGAGCACCTCGGCGGCTTTGACCAGGGTGCCTGCGGTGTCGATCATGTCGTCCATGATCACGCAGTTCCGGCCTTCGATGTCGCCGATGACGTGCATCACCTCCGAGACGTTTGCCTTGGGGCGGCGCTTGTCGATGATGGCCATGTCGCAGCCCAGCTGCTTGGCCAGCGCGCGGGCGCGCACCACGCCGCCGACGTCGGGCGA
>CANGYC010000260.1 GCA_947457975.1 Comamonadaceae bacterium
CCGCCCACGGTGGCCCCGGGGCCGAAATGCGGCGGCTCAAAAGCCAGGGCCTGGCCCTGGGCGGCCAGCGCTGCTTCCAGCTCGGCCAACGGGGTGCCGGCCAGCGCAGTGACCACCAGTTCGCTGGGCTCGTAGCTCAGGATGCCGCTCAGCGGCCGCGTGTCCAGCAGCTCGGCGCTGCCCAGCGGCGCGCCATAAAAGTCCTTGGTACCACCGCCGCGCAGGCGCAGCTGGCGGCCCTGCGCGGCCGCCTCGCGGATGCGGGCAGACCAGCCCGAGGTCAATTCATCAAGAGATGCCATGGCCGAGATGGTAAGCGCGGCCCCAGGGAAGATGGGCTGATATTTTTTGAACAGGCAGTGTTCTATTTTTTGGAACCCCCACGCCGACGAAAAAAAGCCCGTCAGCTTTCGCCGACGGGCTCAACATCCAAAGGAGAGTCTCTCAAAGGGCCGGCTTGACGGCCCATCCATTCAAAGTCGCAGGATCAACGGTTGTAGGCCGTCTCACCGTGGGAGCTGATGTCCAGGCCTTCGCGCTCTTCTTCTTCCGTGACGCGCAGGCCCACGGTCAGGTCGACGATCTTGAAGGCGATGACGGACACCACAGCCGACCACACCACCGTGATCAGCACGGCCTTGGCCTGCACCAGCACCTGGTCGGCGATGGAATAAGCGTCGGCGGTGATGACCGTGGCCGTGACCCAGTCGGCCACGAAGCCGGGGCCGCCCAGGGAGGGGCTGTTGAACACGCCGGTCAGCAGGGCACCCAAGATGCCGCAGACACCGTGCACGCCGAAGACGTCGAGCGAGTCATCCGCACCCAGCAGCTTTTTCAGACCGCTCACACCCCACAGGCCTGCGAAGCCGGCGAGCAGGCCGATGATCAGGCCGCCACCGATGCCGACGTTGCCGGCGGCGGGGGTGATGGCCACGAGGCCAGCGACGGCGCCGGAGGCAGCGCCGAGCATGGAGGCCTTGCCCTTCATGAGGGCCTCGCCAATGCACCAGGTCAGCACGGCACCGGCCGTGGCCACCAGGGTGTTCATGAAGGCCAGGCCGGCAAAGCCGTTGGCTTCCAGAGCGGAGCCGGCGTTAAAGCCGAACCAGCCCACCCACAGCAGGGCAGCACCCACCATGGTCAGGGTCAGGCTGTGGGGAGCCATGGCTTCCTTGCCGTAGCCAATGCGCTTGCCGAACATGAAGGCACCGACCAAGCCCGCCACGGCGGCATTGATGTGCACCACGGTGCCACCGGCAAAGTCCAGGGCGCCCATCTGCCAGATGAAACCGGCCTTGGAGGTCATCTCGTCCACGACCTCCTTGGAAGCGTAGGCGTCCGGGCCCATCCAGAACCACACCATGTGGGCCACAGGGATGTAGCTGAAGGTGAACCACAGCACCATGAAGAGCAGCACGCCGGCGAACTTGGCACGCTCGGCAAAGGCACCCACGATCAGGGCGCAGGTGATGCCGGCGAAGGTGGCCTGGAAGGCGGAGAACACGATCTCGGGGATCACCACGCCCTTGCTGAAGGTGGCCGCGTTGGCGAAGGTGCCTGCCGCGTTGTCCCAGATTCCATTGAGCATCACGCGGTCAAAGCCGCCGAAGAAGGCGTTGCCCTCGGTGAACGCGAGGCTGTAGCCGTAAATGACCCACAGCACGCTGATCATCGAGAAGGTGACCATCACCTGCATCAGCACCGACAGCATGTTTTTGCTGCGAACCAGGCCGCCGTAGAACAGGGCCAGGCCCGGAATGGCCATCATGATGACCAGCAGGGTAGAGACCATCATCCAGGAGGTGTCACCTTTGTTTGGCACCGGCAGTTCGGCAGGTGCAGCAGCGGCCGGCGCGGCGGCAGTGGCCGCGGCTGGGGCAGCAGCAGGAGCAGCGGGTTTGGCTTCGGCAGCCGGTGCAGAAGCCGCAGAAGCCGCGGGTGCGGCGGCAGGCGCCTGGGCCATCACGGCACCGCCGGTCAGCAGGGTCAGGCCCAAGGCGAGGGAGGCAAGAAATTTTTTCATGGCAGTCTGTTCTTTCTACGGGAGAAAAGCCTCTCGGCCTTACAGCGCTTCTTTACCGGTTTCACCGGTGCGAATGCGCACGACCTGCTCGAGGTCGTACACAAAGATCTTTCCGTCGCCGATCTTGCCGGTGCGGGCAGCGCCCTCGATGGCTTCGATCACGCGGTCGACTAAGTCCGTGGACACGGCCGCTTCGATCTTGACCTTGGGCAGGAAGTCAACGACGTACTCAGCGCCGCGGTAGAGCTCGGTGTGGCCCTTCTGGCGGCCGAAGCCCTTGACCTCAGTGACGGTGATGCCTTGCACCCCCATGGCCGAGAGGGCTTCGCGCACCTCGTCGAGCTTGAACGGTTTGATGATGGCTGTGACGAGTTTCATGTTCAGTTTTCCTTTTTCACACGCACGCTGCAAAGAGAAGTACAGGTGCTCATAAGCAGAGACCATGCCAGCGCCAGGCGGACGTGCGGCCGCCCCTCTGTAAAAGATGGTCAGCACTGCCGATCTATTGCCGGCCGACCACCCTCCGCGCCCTGATCGGCTCTACAGTGCAGTGCGCCGCATCCGAAGGAAATGCACCAAGGCGGTGCAACGGGATGCACTGCTTTGGCACACCACTCCCCCTGCTACCCACCATGAGCTTGTCCGTCGTGCACAGCCGTGCGCTGATTGGCCTGCAAGCCAGGCCCGTCCTGGTGGAGGTCCACCTGGCCAACGGCCTGCCCAGCTTCACGCTGGTGGGCCTGGCCGACACCGAGGTCAAGGAGGCGCGTGAACGCGTGCGCTCGGCTATCCACCACAGCGGGCTGGAGTTCCCGGCCAACAAGCGCATCACGGTGAACCTGGCGCCCGCCGACCTGCCCAAGGACTCCGGCCGCTTTGACCTGCCGATCGCCCTGGGCATCCTGGCCGCCAGTGGCCAGCTGGACGCGGCCCGGCTGGGGCGCTTCGAATTTGCGGGCGAGCTCTCGCTGGGGGGCGAGCTGCGCCCCATCCGGGGTGCGCTGGCCATGGGCCTGGCACTGGGCCAGCAGGCAGGCGACATTCCTGAGCTGGTGCTGCCCCCCGGCAGCGCCGAAGAAGCGGCGCTGGTGCCGCATGCACGGGTGTACCGGGCCAGCCACCTGGCGGACGTGGCCCAGCAGTTCATGCCCGCAGCGCAGGACGCCCCACCAGGCGAAGGCTGGCAGCGGCTCTCGCCTACCGACCCGGCCCGCCCGGCCGCTTACCCCGACATGGCCGACGTCAAGGGCCAGGCCAGCGCGCGGCGGGCCATGGAAATTGCGGCGGCGGGCGGCCACAGCGTGCTGCTCATCGGCCCGCCGGGCTCGGGCAAGTCCATGCTGGCCCAGCGCTTTGCCGGTCTGCTACCGGCCATGGAGCTGCAAGAGTCGCTGGAGAGCGCGGCCATGGCCTCGCTGGCCGGGCGCTTGAACCTGGAGCGCTGGGGCCAGCGCCCGACCTGCGCGCCGCACCACACGGCCAGCGCAGTAGCCCTGGTGGGTGGCGGCTCGCCACCTCGGCCGGGCGAGATTTCACTGGCCCATGGCGGCGTGTTGTTTTTGGACGAGCTGCCGGAGTTTCCCCGCGCCGCCCTCGAAGCACTGCGCGAGCCGCTGGAGTCGGGCAGCATCACCATCTCGCGGGCGGCGCAGCGGGCCGAGTTTCCGGCGCGATTTCAACTCATTGCTGCCATGAACCC
>CANGYC010000261.1 GCA_947457975.1 Comamonadaceae bacterium
ACCTCTTGCTCGCTGAAGGCAAAGCGCGCCTCCTTGAGTTTTTCGGCGATGTAGGGGTAGTCCCAAGGCTGGGGCTGGGCCAGGTCCAGGCGCTCGAGGGCAAAAGCGCGCATGTCGGCAACGTCCTGCTCGGCATAAGGCCGGGCGCGGTGGGCCAGGTCGCGCAGGAAGCCGATCACCTGCGCGGGTGATTCGGCCATCTTGGCCACCACGGACACCTCACCGAAATTGCGAAAACCCAGCAGTTGCGCCTCTTCCTGTCGCAGGGCCAGGATCTCGCGCATGGGCTCGGTGTTGTCGAAGCGGGAGAGTTCGGGCGCTGCCTGGTCGCTGGCGCGGGTGCTGTAGGCCTGGTAGAGGCGCTCACGCAGGGCACTGCTGTGCGCGAACTGCATCACCGGCAGGTAGGAGGGCATCTTCAGGGTGAGCTTGTGTCCCTCTTTGCCTTCGGCCTGGGCCTGGGCCCGGGCGGCGGCCACCACGTCGGCGGGCACACCCAGCAACTCTTCGGCGTTGGCGTAGTAGGCAAAGGCTTCGGTGGCGTCCAGGGCGTTTTCGCTGAATTTCTGGCTCAGTTCGGCCTGGCGCTCCTGGATTTTGGCAAAGCGTTCTTTGGCCGGGCCTTGCAGTTCGGCCCCCGAGAGCACGAAGTTGCGCAGGGCGTTCTTGTGTGCCTGCTGCTGTTCGGCCGTGAGCGAGGCCGCCTGGATGGCCTTGTACTTCGCGTACAGGCGCTCATCGGCCCCCAGACGGGTCCAGAACTCGGTGACCCTGGGCAGGGCGGCGTTGTAGGCGGCGCGCAGCTCGGGCGTGTCGGCCACGCTGTTGAGGTGGCTCACGGCCCCCCAGGCCCGGCTCAGCCGCTCGGTGGCTACATCGAGCACTGCGGCGATTCGGCCCCATTCACAGGGGAAGTCCGGCGAGGTGACCTGTTCCAGGGCGCGGTCGGCTTCGGCCAGCAGGGCATCGACTGCCGGCGCCACGTGCACCGGAGCGATGCGGTCGAACAGGGGCAGGTCGGAAAATTCGAGAAGCGGGTTGCTCATGGTCACAGGACTCATCATGGGAATACTATCGGCGGCTCAGGCCAGGGCTTGAGCCGGCAGGCGCACTCAAGTTCAGTCCGCTGAGCGCTTTTTGATGCTGCGCATCTTGGGTTTCTTGGCGCGCTTGATGTTGCCTCCCGGGGTCAGGCGCTGGTTGCCCAGCACCTTCAGGGTCTTGATCTCGGGCCGCTGTCCGGGACGGGTGGGTTTGATGATCTTGACATCACGCGGGCCGGGCTTGCGGTCTTCGTCGAGCTTTTTTTCCTTCTCCGGCATGGGCCGCCAGAGCACCAGCAGTTTGCCGATGTGCTGGATGGGCGCGGCCCCCAGCTCGTCGGCCAGGCTTTGCAGCATGGCCTCGCGGGCCGTGCGCTCGTCGGAGAGCACGCGGATCTTGATCAGGCCGTGCGAGCGCAGGGCGGCATCGGCTTCCTTCTTGACTGCGGGTGTGAGGCCGTCGGCGCCGATCATGACCACTGGGTCGAGGTGGTGGGCGGCGGCGCGGTGTTCCTTGCGCTGGGCAGGGGTCAGTTGAATCAGGGGCATGACCGGATTATCGGGGCTGGGCCGGCAGGCGCCCACCGCCAGCGACAATAGCTTGCATGAAAGTACGCACGCAGAGCAAGAAGGTGGACAAGGCCTGGCTGAACCAGCATGTCAATGACACCTATGTCAAGCTCGCGCAAAAAGAGGGCTACCGCGCCCGGGCCGCCTACAAGCTCAAGGAAATTGACGACGCCCTGGGCCTGATCAAGCCGGGCGACCACGTGGTGGACTTGGGCAGTACCCCAGGCGCCTGGAGCCAGTACGTGCGGCGCCGTCTGTCGCCCAACGGGGCGGCTGCGGGCGCACTCAATGGTCGCATCATTGCCCTGGACATCCTGCCCATGGAGCCCATCGATGGGGTGAGCTTCCTGCAGGGCGATTTTCGCGAAGCCGAGGTACTGGCCCAGCTCGAAGCCCTGCTGGCGTCCGACCAAGGCCACCCCCAGGCCGATGTGGTGGTCTCAGACATGGCGCCCAACCTGTCCGGGATCGACAGCGCCGATGCCGCCCGCATCGCCCACCTGGTGGAACTGGCGGTGGATTTCGCCCAGAACCATCTCAAACCGGGAGGCGCCCTGGTGGTCAAGCTGTTTCATGGCAGCGGTTATGACGACTTGGTGCGCCTGTTCAAGGACACCTTCAAGGTGGTCAAGAAGATCAAACCCAAAGCCTCGCGCCCGCAGTCCTCTGAGACCTTTTTGGTGGGTCTGGGGCTCAAGTCCGCCCCCTGAGGCCCGGGCGGGCGAGAGGGCTGGGCCCCTGCGAGCTGAAACAAGGTGTTTTCATATCCGCCCTGAGCTCAGGGTGTCCTGCGGCCGTCTGTAGGTACCCCGGCTTGAAAAGCCTAGAATCAGAGCCATCTGCCTACTGTTCCCTCGACTGGAGTCCTCCTTGAACAATCAGTGGTTTTCCAAAATTGCGGTCTGGCTGGTGATTGCCATGGTGCTGTTCACCGTCTTCAAGCAATTTGACACCCGCTCCGGGACTGGCGCCAATTACCTTGGCTATTCGGATTTCCTGGAGGAAGTGCGTGGCCGACGCATCAAGGCCGCCACCATCGCCGAGGGACAGGGCGGCACCGAGATCACAGCGATCACCACCGACGACAGGCGCATCCGCACCACCGCCACCTACCTCGACCGCGGCCTGGTGGGCGACCTGATCGCCAATGACGTCAAGTTCGACGTCAAGCCGCGCGAAGAGGGCTCCGTGCTCATGACCCTGCTGGTTAGCTGGGGCCCCATGCTGCTGCTCATCGGCGTGTGGGTGTATTTCATGCGGCAGATGCAGGGCGGCGGCAAGGGCGGAGCCTTCAGCTTTGGCAAGAGCAAGGCCCGCATGCTTGACGAGTCCACCAACCCCGTCACCTTTGCCGACGTGGCCGGCTGTGACGAGGCCAAGGAAGAGGTCAAGGAAGTGGTCGACTTCCTCAAGGACCCACAAAAATTCCAGAAGCTCGGCGGCCGCATTCCACGTGGCCTGCTGCTCGTAGGCCCTCCGGGCACCGGCAAGACCTTGCTGGCCAAGAGCATTGCCGGCGAGGCCAAGGTGCCCTTCTTCAGCATTTCGGGTTCGGACTTCGTGGAGATGTTCGTCGGTGTGGGCGCGGCCCGCGTGCGCGACATGTTCGAGAACGCCAAGAAAAACGCACCCTGCATCATCTTCATTGACGAGATTGATGCCGTCGGTCGCCAGCGTGGCGCCGGCCTGGGCGGTGGCAACGACGAGCGCGAGCAGACGCTCAATCAGATGCTGGTCGAGATGGACGGCTTTGAGACCAACGCCGGCGTGATCGTGGTGGCCGCCACCAACCGCCCGGACATCCTGGACGCAGCCCTGCTGCGCCCCGGCCGCTTTGACCGCCAGGTTTACGTGACGCTGCCCGACATCCGGGGCCGCGAGCAGATCCTGAACGTCCACATGCGCAAGGTTCCTCTGGGCCAGGACGTCAATGCCGTGGTCATTGCCCGTGGCACCCCCGGCATGAGCGGCGCCGACCTCGCCAACCTGTGCAACGAAGCCGCGCTGATGGCGGCCCGACGCAACGCCCGCCTGGTGGAGATGCAGGACTTCGAGAAGGCCAAGGACAAGATCCTCATGGGCCC
>CANGYC010000262.1 GCA_947457975.1 Comamonadaceae bacterium
GCTGGTGGGCCAGGAGACGGCTGCTGTCGCTGGTGCGGCATCGCCCAGCCCGCAGGCCGCCAGTGGTGGGGGGCCGGGTGTGTCCTTCGAGCTGCAGCTGGTCAATGAACCGGAGGAGCCCCCCTTGTTGCTGGCCGTGAATCTGCCCCCGGGCCAGGCGCTGGCAGGGACAGACATTCTTCTGCCATTGCCGCCTTCGGTGAATGCTCTGGCACGCCAGGGCGCCAGAATCCAGGCCAGCAGGCCGGATGGCTCACCCTTGCCAGGGTGGCTGAGCTTTGATCCCGCGCAGTTGCGGCTGGCGCTGAGCGCCGAGCCGGACCAAGCGCTGCCGCTGAAGCTGACGCTCACGGTGGGACCCCGGCGAATGGCGGTGCTTGTACGCGTCCATCCAAAATGAAACAGGCGTGCACTATGGGCACGCCTGCGGTTCAAGGGCTGGCCTGAAGGTCGGACTCAGAGCGTGAAGCGCTGAACTTCCTGGCGCGTGCCGTCAGCGATCTTGGAGAGTTCCAACACGGTGGCCAGGTGCTCTTCGCTGCTCAGGCGGTTGAGGTCCAGGGAGTCGGCTTCCTCTAGCCCTTTGAGGTGCAACACGCCGAGGTCGGAGAGTTTCTGTGTATCGATGCCGAAGAGCAGAGGGGTCATGGCCTGGCAGTCTTGGGGGGCGGGCCCTGGGTGCGGGCCCGAGGACGTGTACAGAAAAGCCTTGTCGACTAATCGTTACTTATTGTTAATTACTGCTTCTAAATCCGAGCCTCATTAGAGGTCGCAACATAATTCAATTTAGTTTATTGAGGAGGAAACGCTGCATGCATATCGGCATTCTTGAGGACGATGCGACGCTGGCCCGCCATGTCCTGCAAATGATCGAGTCCCATGGTCATTCGGGCGCCATCTTCCCCAGTGCCAAGGCCTTTAGTGCAGCGCTCAAGCGCCACACCTTCGACCTGTTCGTCTTTGACTGGAAACTGCCCGACGACGATGGCCTGACCGTCCTCAAGCACCTTCGTACCGGCACTTTTCAGCAGGAGGTGCCGGTTATTTTCCTGACGGGTGTCCATGACGAGCTGGCCATCGTGGCCGCGCTGGAGGCTGGCGCCGAAGACTATTGCATCAAACCCGTGCGACCGGCCGAGTTCCTGGCGCGGGTGGCGGCGCTGCAGCGCCGGGTTTATCCGGTCGCACGCAAACACTCGGCGCCGCAGATCTTTCTGGGCTACACCTTCGACCCCATGGAGCGCCGCATCACCTGGGCCGGCGGTGAGGCTCAGTTCTCGGGCAAGGAGTTCGAGCTGGCCCGTTACCTTTTCGAGAATTGCGATCGTTCGCTGTCTCGCGATCGCCTCATGCAGGAAATCTGGGGCCGCGAGGATGACCCTTTCTCGCGCACCCTGGATGTGCACATCTCCCGTATCCGTTCCCGCCTGGGGCTGGGCGAGCCCTCGGCCCTGCGCCTGCGCTCCATCCACGGCTTTGGCTACCAGCTGATCACCTACGCTGCAGCCGAGCAGCCGGTCGAGTAGGCGCTCGCCCGGCGACAATCGCCGGATGCCCCAGCAAGCCCTCCAGGACATTCTTTTCTCCCAAGGTTTCGGTACCCGCCGCGTTTGCGCCGGTCTGGTGCAGCAGGGGCTTGTGAGCCTGAGCGGCCGCACCTGCCAGGACGCCAGCGAGTTGGTGGAGACCGCCGGCCTGGTTTTCAATGTGCAGGGGGTGGCCTGGCAGTACCAGGCCCAGGCCTACCTGATGCTCCACAAGCCGGCCGGCTACGAATGCTCACAAAAGCCCGGCGCCTGGCCCAGCGTCTACACCCTCTTGCCCGGCCCCATTCGCCAGCGTGGCGGCGGCGCGGCAGCCGGGGTGCAGGCGGTGGGCCGGCTTGACCAGGACACCACGGGCCTGCTGCTGCTGTCGGACGACGGCAAGTTCATTCACCGCATGAGTTCCCCCCGGCACCATGTGCCCAAGGTCTATGAAGTCACGACCAAGCATCCCGTGACCGGCCACCAGCTTGAGCGATTGCTGGCCGGCGTGGTGCTCGAGGACGATCCCAAGCCCGTGCGCGCTGCCGCCTGCGAGGCCACCGGCGAATGCGCCCTGAGCCTCACGCTCACCGAGGGCAAGTACCACCAGGTCAAGCGCATGCTGGCCGCCGTGGGCAACCGGGTTGAGCAGCTGCACCGCGCGCGCATCGGCGGCCTGTCCTTGCCCGCCGACCTGGCTCCCGGGCAGTGGCGCTGGCTCGGGGCCGACGACCTGGAACGCATCCGTGTGTAAATGCCCCGGCCTCTTGTCGGCCTGACTCGGCTTGATGCCTTGTGCGCAGCATGGGACCGTTAAACTTGGTTTCGTCTTTCCCTTCACTGAAAGAGTTTTGTGACGTTTGTATCCCGACGAGCCCTGCTCGCAATGGCAACCATGGGTCTGAGCGGCCTCGATGTGCGGGCTCAAACTCCGGCCCCGGTGTTTGTGCTCAATTCCCTGGACAGCAACGTGAGCGTCATCGATCCGGCCACCTGGACTGAGACCCGGCGCGTCACCACGGGCAAGGAGCCGCACCACCTGTACCTGACGCCCGACGAGAAATCGGTGATCGTGGCCAATGCGCTGTCGGATTCGCTGACCTTCATTGATCCCCGCACGGGCGAGGTGCAGCGCACGGTGCGCGACATCGTGGACCCCTACCACCTGCGCTTTTCGCCGGACATGAAGTGGTTTGTCACAGCCGCCAATCGGCTCAACCACGTGGACATCTACC
Organism: Comamonadaceae bacterium; assembly: GCA_947457975.1. Classification (GTDB taxonomy): domain Bacteria; phylum Pseudomonadota; class Gammaproteobacteria; order Burkholderiales; family Burkholderiaceae_C; genus Polaromonas. The sequence continues at coordinate 2,762 of CANGYC010000262.1, forward strand.
GCTGGGACGGCCAGACGCCCGTTCTGCAAAAGCGCATCTCCACCGCCAAGACGCCCAGCCACCTCTGGATTGACAGCCGCAGCACCACGGTCTATTCGACCATGCAGGACAGTGATGAACTGGTGGCCATCGACTTGGCGAGCCAGGCCATCAAGTGGCGCATCAAGACCGGCCCCATGCCTGCCGACCTGTACGGACTGCCTGGCGATAAACAAATTCTGGTGGCGCTGACCGGGTCTGACTCGGTGGAATTGTTCGACGTCTCGGGCAAGGAGCCCGTGCGTGTGCGCAGCCTCAAGACGGGCGACGGCGCCCATGCCTTCCGCGCTCTGGGTGATGGTCGCCATGTCTTGCTGAGCAACCGCGTGGCCAACACCGTCAGCAAAATCGATATGCAGGCCCTGAAGGTGGTGCAGGAGTACAAGGTGCCGGGCGGCCCCGATTGCATGGACGTCTCGCGCGACGGCAAGACCCTCTACGTGACTTCGCGCTGGGCGCGGCGTCTGTCGGTGGTGGACCTGAACAGCGGGCGCATGCTCCGCCAGGTCAAGGTCGGAAAGAGCCCCCATGGTGTCTGGACGCTGGATCACGCGCCGCGCTGAACGGGCAGGGCGGCTGCTTCGCCCACGCCTGGTCTCGATGCTGGCCCTGGCGACCGGCCTGCTGCTGGGCGCGCCGCTGCAGGCCGCCTGTTCAGGCCAAGGCAAGCCGATTTACCTGACCTTGGATACCGGTCACATGGGTGTGGCGCCCCTGATCGCCGAGGTCTTGAACAGGCACCAGGTGCCGGTGAGCTACTTTGCGGCGCACGAGCGCACTCAGACGGGAGACGGCAGCCTGGGCCAGGCCTGGGCGCCCTGGTGGAAGGCCCGTGCGCAGGAAGGCCACGTGTTTGCCAGCCACACGCATGA
>CANGYC010000263.1 GCA_947457975.1 Comamonadaceae bacterium
ACGAGGACGGTCACAGTCACATCCTGGCGGGCACCATCCCGAACTGGATTTCCTACGACCCGACCTTTGCGCACGAGGTGGGTGTGATCCTGCACCATGGCTTGAAGCGCATGGTGGAAAAGCAGGACAACGTTTTCTACTACCTGACCCTGCTCAACGAGAACTACGCCATGCCGGGCCTGAAGACCGGCACCGAAGAGCAGATCATCAAGGGCATGTACCTGCTGCAGGAGCCGGGCAAGATAAAGGGCAAGCTCAAGGTCAACCTGCTGGGCTCAGGCACCATCCTGCGCGAGTCCATCGCTGCCAAGGCCTTGCTGGAAGAAGAGTGGGGTGTGGGCGCCGCCGTGTGGAGCTGCCCGAGCTTCAACGAACTGGCCCGCGACGGCCAGGACTGCGAGCGCTGGAACCTGCTGCATCCGACCGAGACGCAGCGTGTGCCTTTCGTGGCCCAGCAACTGGCCACCCAGCCCGGCGCCGTGGTGGCGTCGACCGACTACATGAAGGCCTTTGCCGAGCAGATCCGGCCCTTCATGCCGTCCGATCGCAGCTACAAGGTGCTGGGTACCGACGGCTTTGGCCGCAGCGACTTCCGCAGCAAGCTGCGTCAGCACTTCGAGATCAACCGCCACTACATCGTCGTGGCGGCGCTCAAGGCGCTGGCCGAGCAGGGCGAGCTGCCGGCGGCCAAGGTCGCCGAGGCGATTAAGAAGTACGGCCTGAACGCCGACAAGATCAATCCGCTGTACGCCTGAGCCTAGGCCGCGCACATCTCAGGAGACAAGAATCATGGCATTGGTAGACATCCAGGTTCCGGACATTGGCGACTTTGACGAAGTGGCCGTCATCGAGCTGCTGGTCAAGCCCGGCGACGTGGTCAAGGCCGAGCAGTCGCTTATCACGGTGGAGTCCGACAAGGCCTCCATGGAGATCCCCTCCAGTCAGGCGGGCATCGTCAAGGAACTCAAGGTCAAGCTGGGCGACAAGGTCAAACAAGGCTCGGTCATCGTGGTGATTGAAGGGCAGGGCGCCCAGGCGGCCACACCCGCCATCGCACCCGCCAGCGCACCGGCACCGGCCGCCGCACCTGCATCTGCCCCGGCCGCAGCTGCCCCGGTGGCAGCACCCCTTGCCGTAGGACCTGTGGGCATCATCGACATCCGCGTGCCGGACATCGGTGACTTCAAGGACGTGGCCGTCATCGAATTGCTGGCCAAACCCGGCGACGCCATCAAGGTCGAGCAGTCCTTGATCACCGTGGAGTCAGACAAGGCCTCCATGGAGATTCCCTCCTCCACGGCGGGCGTTCTCAAGGAGCTCAAGGTCAAGATCGGCGACAAAATCAACATCGGTGACGTGATCGCACTGATGGAAGGCGCTGCAGCAGCTGCGGCCCCCGCAGCGGCACCCAGCCCGGCACCTGCGGCTCAGCCCGCGGTGGCTGCCCTGTCCAGCGCTTCGGCCCCAGTGGCCTCAGCCCCGGCTGTGCCTGCTCACCAGCCCGGTGCGGCTACTGCGGGCCTGCCGCACGCCTCGCCCTCGGTGCGCAAGTTCGCCCGTGAGCTGGGCGTGCCGCTGGCCGAGGTCAAGGGCAATGGTCCCAAGGGCCGCATCACCAACGAAGACGTGCAGAACTTCACCCGCGCCGTGATGGCCGGCGCCGTGCAGACGCAGGCGCAGGCCGCCAAGGCGCCAGCCGGTGGTGGCGATGGTGCGGGCCTGGGCCTGATCCCCTGGCCCAAGGTGGACTTCGCCAAGTTCGGCCCCATCGAGCGCAAGGAAATGAGCCGGATCAAGAAGATCAGCGGCGCCAACCTGCTGCGCAACGCGGTCATGATCCCGGCGGTCACCAACCACGACGATGCCGATATCACCGATCTGGAAGCCTTCCGCGTGTCCACCAACAAGGACAACGAGAAATCGGGCATCAAGGTCACCATGCTGGCCTTCCTGATCAAGGCCTGCGTGGCAGCACTGAAAAAATTCCCCGAGTTCAACAGCAGCCTCGATGGCGATGCGCTGGTCTACAAGAACTACTGGCACATCGGCTTTGCAGCGGACACGCCCAATGGCCTGATGGTGCCGGTGATCAAAGACGCCGATAAGAAAGGCATTCTGCAGATCAGCCAAGAGATGTCCGAGCTCGCCAAGAAGGCGCGCGACGGCAAGCTCAGCCCTGCGGAAATGAGTGGAGCCACCTTCACCATCTCCAGTCTGGGCGGCATCGGTGGGCGTTACTTCACGCCCATCATCAATGCGCCTGAGGTGGCCATCCTGGGTGTGTGCAAGTCCACCATGGAGCCGGTCTGGAATGGCAAGGAGTTCGTGCCGCGCCTGATGCTGCCGCTCTCGCTGACCTGGGACCACCGGGTGATCGACGGCGCAGCGGCTGCGCGTTTCAACGCCTACCTGGGCCAGATCCTGGGTGACTTCCGCCGCGTACTGCTGTAAAGCTCAGCGGTGCCGGCCGGTTAACCTACGGGCTGGCACCCCAGACACCCAGAAGCGGAGCAGCGCATGACGACACTTGTGATCGTGAAAAAAGCCGGGCAGGTGGCGATCGCGGCCGATACCCTGGTGACCTTCGGAGACACCCGGCTTTCGAGCCGTTTTGAATCCAACAGCAAGATCTTCCGCCTCGACAACGCACAGGGCGCGCACTACATCGGCATGGCCGGTTCGGTGGCGCACTTTCCCGTGCTGCGCAAGGCCATGTCCAGCATCCCGGCCGACCAGCTCTTGCTGGGCAACAAGGACGAGATCTTTGACACCTTCACGGCCTTGCATCCGCTGCTCAAGGACCAGTTTTTCCTGCAGACCAAGGAAGACGACAACGACCCCTACGAGTCCAGCCAGTTCAGCGTGGTGATCGCCAACGCTTACGGCATCTACGGGCTCTACAGCTACCGCGAGATCTTCGAGTTCAAGGAGTTCTGGGGCATCGGGTCGGGCCGCAGCTTTGCGCTCGGGGCCATGCACGCCTGCTGGGACAAGGCCAAGAGCGCCAAAGAGGTGGCCCTCGCCGGTGTGCAGGCCGGTTGCGAATTCGACAAGAACTCCGCCTTGCCGGTGGAGCTGTACACGCTGAAACTGAAAGCCAACAAAGAATGAACGCCACATCCCTCGTCGAGGTCAAGGTTCCCGACATTGGCGACTTCAAGGAAGTCGCCGTCATTGAAGTGCTGGTCAAGCCGGGTGACGCCATCAAGGCCGAGCAGAGCCTGATCACGGTGGAGAGCGACAAGGCTTCCATGGAAATTCCGTCCAGCCACGCGGGTGTGGTCAAGGAAGTCAAGGTCAAGCTGGGCGACAAGGTGGCTGAGGGCACGGTGCTGCTGCTGCTGGAGGCCTCCAGCGTTGCCGTGAGCGCCGCCCCTGCGTCTGCAGCGCCGCCAGCTGCTGCGCCTGCCCCCGCCGCCGCGCCGGCAGTGGCCGTGCCGGCCCCGGATGCTGGATCCAGCTTCAAGGGCACGGCCGATCTGGACTGCGATCTGCTCGTGCTCGGCGCCGGCCCCGGCGGCTATTCGGCCGCTTTCCGTGCCGCCGACCTCGGCCTGAAGACGGTGTTGATCGAACGCTATGCGACGCTCGGCGGCGTCTGCCTGAATGTCGGCTGTATTCCGTCCAAGGCGCTGTTGCATGTGGCA
>CANGYC010000264.1 GCA_947457975.1 Comamonadaceae bacterium
GATTTTTCAAGGTCGGTGGCCATGCGCGCGAGCAAGGCATCGAGCTGGCCCGAGGCTTCGCCGGCCTCTACGAGATGGGCGTACAGCGGGGGGAAAGCGCGGGGGTGCTGGCGCAAGGCCGTGCTCAGGGCCAGGCCCGCCTCCAGGTCGGCATGCAGCTGGTCCACCAGCGCGGACATGCCCGTATGGCGCAGCCCCTGGCGGATGACCTGCAGGCTCTGCAACAGTGCAATGCCCGCCCCGAGCAAAGTGGCCAGTTGTCGCGTGAACAGCACCACGTCCCGGGACTGCACGGCCCGCCGCCGCGGCACGGCCGCTGGCTTGACGCTGAGCGGATGCAGGCCTTGGCGCCGCAGCTGTGCCCGAACCTGATGCATTCCATGGGCCTGCAAACTGCCCTGCATCAGGCGGCCTTGCGGATGCCGGGCCGTCCATGCGTAGGTCCGAAGAACCCGCCCTTGGCGCCAGAACCTCCAGACACCGGCCACCTCGGGGCTGCGGGGGGATGTCGACGTCAGGCTGGGCCTAGGCATTGGTTTGGTCGATGATCTCTTCGACAGAAGTCAGACCCAGTTTAACTTTGCGCAAGCCCGCCTCACGCAAGCTCAGCACGCCTTCGCGTGCGGCCTGACGGGCCATCTCGGCGGAGCTGCATTCCTGCAAGATGATCTCCTGCATGGCCTGGCTGACGGGCATGACCTGAAAGACGCCGATGCGGCCCAAGTAGCCCTGGTGGCAATCGGCGCAACCGACGGCTCGGTAAGGGGTCCAACTTCCATCGAGTGCCTCGGACTTGAAGCCGGCGTTGAGCAAGACGGCGGGGTGGAGTTCGCTGGGCTGCCGGCAGGCAGGGCAGAGCCTGCGCACCAGGCGCTGCGCCGTCACCAGGCCCACACTGGCTGCAATGTTGTGGGCAGCCACACCCATGTGCCGAAGGCGGGCCAGGCTGGAGGGTGCATCGTTTGTGTGCAGTGTGGACAAGACAAGATGCCCCGTTTGCGCGGCCTTCAGGGCCATGTCCGCGGTCTCAAGGTCACGGATTTCACCGATCATGACCACGTCGGGGTCTTGCCGCAAGAAAGCGCGCAAGGCCACAGCAAAGCTCAGACCCGCCTTCTCGTTGACATTCACCTGGTTCACGCCCGGCAAGTTGATCTCTGAAGGGTCTTCCGCGGTGGAAATGTTCAGGCCCGTGCCATTGAGCACGCGCAAGGCACTGTAGAGCGACAAGGTCTTGCCCGAGCCGGTGGGTCCGGTGACCAGCACCATGCCCCATGGGCGGTAGATGGCCTCAAGGAGTGCGGCTTTCTGGGCGTCTTCGTAGCCCAGGGCATCGAGGTCGAGGTGGGCCGGGCCGGCGTCAAGCAGACGCAACACCACCTTTTCCCCGAAGAGCGTGGGCAGGGTGCTGACCCGGAAGTCTGCGGTCTGCTGGGTAGCCACGGTGTGGCGCATGCGTCCATCCTGCGGCAAGCGCTTTTCCGAAATATCGAGCTTGGCAAGCACCTTGATGCGCGAGGCGATCCGGTCCTTGACCGCCAAGGGGGGCCTGCTGACCTCCCTCAATTGCCCATCGACCCTCATGCGGATGCGATAAACATCCTCGTAGGGTTCGAAATGAAGGTCGGAGGCCCTCATGCGGTGGGCATACCACAGCAAGCGGTCCAGGAATCGGATGACCTGGCCCTCTTCGCTCCCGCCCTGGGACAGGACCCACGGGTCGGCATCCGCCTCAGGTCTGGCGGCAGATAGGCTGGGAAATGCAGGCGGCATATCAAACTCCCACGACGCAACAGGAAATGCAGTCTAGGAATTCAGGAGCCTTACTTCAATTGACTTCTTATTAAATAAATACAAGCCAGCCCCCCGTCTTTAGAAGGCGGGCATAAAAAAGCCCGCCATGGCGGGCTGTGGGATAACTGGCGACGAATAACTGTCAAGTAGAGACATCAGCCTTTAATCAAATAATCATCCTTGTTTTTCCCGGCCAGCCATTTAGGTGCAAGGCCGCGCCCGCTCCAGGTTTTTCCGCTGAGGGGATCACGGTATTTGGCTGCCACCTTGCTGCCGGCCTTCTTGGCCGTTAACCCCTTGGGCGCCCGGCTGTTGGGAAATATATCCGCGATGCTGAGTTGATACTCATCCATAATACTTTTCACCTTGGCGATAGCTTCGCCAACTTCGCGCTGCCGGACCTCGGCCACCTGGCCCTGCAGAGATTCGATTTGAGAAAGCAGATCTTTCAAAGTAGCCATGTGGACCTCGTGTTTTTAAAAATTGGATTATAGCGATTTATTCTTTTATTCAATGGTATTTTGCCCATCCATAACCCTCAAATATAAATGGTGGGAACTTCAATACCCGCGGCCTGTGCCAGCCCAAACATAAAACGATGATGAGCGCGTCGGTGAATCGCGCCTTCATGGTCCAACTAGCTCACCCGAAGCAATGGAGCCGAGGCCGTCATACCGCTGATTGCACAGGGCTGCATCGCTTGACCCTTCAACTTGTGTGCCCCTGCGCTGGAGTTTCCTTGCCGCAAATAAAGCGCTTCTAAAATCGCTGCGCCTTGCACACAGGCGCCACGTTTTAGACGAATCTCGACCCTGAGAATCGGCGTGAGCGCCTCTTACAACGAGTTTTCAGGAGACCTCCCCATGTTCTCAATTCAACGTCGATGGGCCCTCGCCGCTGGCCTTGTCGGAATGCTGCTTGCACCCCTGGGCGCCGCCGCTCAGGACTGGCCCAACAAACCCATTCGCCTGGTCATCAATTTCGCCCCGGGCAGCTCGCCCGATGTGCTGGGCCGGGCGGTGGCCACGCCCCTGTCACAAGCACTGGGTGTGCCCGTGGTGGTGGAAAACCGCAGCGGAGCGGGTGGCCTCGTCGGTGCCGATGTGGTGGCCAAAGCCCCAGGCGATGGTTACACCTTGCTCATGGCCTCGGGAAGCACCATGGTGGTGGTGCCCACGCTGACGCCCAAGATGCCCTATGACCCGAACAAGGATCTGGTTCCAGTGGCCGCCACGGCCCGCCTTGAATTGTTCCTGGTGGTGCGGTCCAACTCCCAGTTCAACAGCTTTGCCGATCTCCAAAAGTTCGCCAGGGCCAACCCCGGCAAGCTCAGTTATGGCAGCCCGGGCAATGGTTCAACACCGCATATTGGTGCAGAAATGCTCAAAAGCATGGCTGGCCTTTTCGCGGTGCATATTCCCTACCGCGGCTCGGCACCCGCTCTGCAAGACCTGCTGGCCGGCAACCTGGACTTCTTCATGGACCCCGGGATTGCAACCCCGCATATCCGTTCAGGCGCGCTGCGACTGCTTGCCGTGGGCAGCACCAAGCGCTCTTTCCTCTACCCCGACACCCCTACCCTGGCTGAACTGGGCCTGAAAGGTTATGACGGCGGATCCACCCACAGCTTCTATGCGCCGGCTGGCACTCCCCAGGCTGTGGTCGATCGGCTGAACCGGGAAATCAATCGCATCCTGGTCACACCAGCGGTCACACAGATCATCCGCAATCTCGGTGCTGAACCGACCCCGATGACCCCCGCACAACTGACCGCGCTCAATGCGGCCGACACCCGTCGCTTTGCGGACATCA
>CANGYC010000265.1 GCA_947457975.1 Comamonadaceae bacterium
ACCATCGACTACAGCCACGGCCACGCCGCCTTTCGCGAGGAGCTCAAGGGCCTGACCGAGGGCCGGGGACCTGATGTGATTTACGACCCCGTGGGAGCCGATCTGGCCGAGCCGGCCTTTCGCTCCATCGCCTGGCGTGGCCGCTACCTGGTGATCGGTTTCGCAGGCGGCCCCATCCCCGCCCTGCCGCTGAACCTCATGCTGCTCAAGGGGGCTTCGGTGGTCGGGGTGTTCTGGGGTGACTTCGTGCGCCGTGAACCCAGCGCTCAGGCGGCCGTGATGAAGGAACTCATCGATTGGTGGCGCCAAGGCAAAGTCAGGCCTGTGCTGGACAGGGTACTGCCCATGCGTGAGCTCAAGGCCGCCTACGGCCTCATGGGATCGCGCGCGATCAAGGGCAAGCTGGTGCTGACCAACGCGCTCTGAGCACCGGTATTGCGCCTGTCGACACCGTCCTACAGGCGCAGGGACGACATCGGCCCTTCCATGGCAGCGGAGACCGTCTAAGGTGACTGTTCGCTGGGTTGGCGCTCATTCCGGATGAGCCCGACCTGACAAGCTCCTGCCCCTGCAGCGCTCCAGCCCACAGGGCTGTGCAGTGCTGCGTCTTTTTCACACTACCCAGGAAAATCATGGCCACGAAAAGCTCCCGTTCAGCGCATGACGATGTCGCCTCACAGACACAGGACCACACGGTCAGGATGTCCGAGCAGGCCAAGCAGCAGCTGGTGATGGCCAGCGAGGTGTCCTCCGTGATGTGCCGCGCTGCCGAAGCATTGCAGCAGATCCAACAGCAGATGACGCAAAGGGCAGCGCAGCGCTACCAACAGGTGGCCGCGCAGATCCGCAGCGCCCAGACACCCACCGATATGCTGGCCATCCAGTCGGCCCTGATGCACCAGGGCATGCAGGAAGTCGCTCAGTACATGCAGGACATGACCACCGCCACTCTGCGCATACAGACCATCCTGCTGGACTCGCGGCATACGGAAGAGGGGGCGAACGTGGCGGGGAAAACGGCCTCAGCCGCCTTCAGCGCCTGGCAGAGCGCCATGGGCGCACGAAACGGTTCGGCTGCGCAGGCTCACCACTGAGCACCGTGCTGGACGATAGCCCATCACAGTGACCAAGGGCGGGGATCAGGGACTGGTGTGGGCTTGAAGCAAGAGGCCCTCACGGGCCTGCGCAGCTTCGGCCTTGACTTGTGCGCCTTGAAAGAACACGCGCACGCGCGCCCAATCGGCTGTCTGCAGGGTGTAAGGCGCGACGCCCTGCACATTTTGTGACTCGCCGCTTCGGAGCTTGAGGCTGTGCTTTCGACCCTGGCCGTCATGGATGCAGACCAGGACTTCACCCATGCTCTCAAGAAAGAGATAAGAGCTGGGCTTGTCGGCCGTCGCAGAGACGTAGGGGGTCAGTGCCTTGGCATTGGGTTCAATGCACGCCTGGACTTCCGGCACCGCAGAAGCTTGCAGGGGGGCGCTGGCCTGCGGTGCTGCTTGCGGCAAGGCCGCAGGAGCAGCAGAAACATCCGCCGCAGTGGCCGATGGCGCCTTCACCTCAGGCACCGCAGGCACGGCCTGGACAGGGGGCTGTGCATCGCCTGCCGTAGCGGGCGTCGAACGGCCACGCAACGCGCTAGACAGGGCAAAGCCAAGCAGCACGACGAGCACCAGCCACAGCAGCGGCTTGAGCGAAGAAGAGCCCTCAGCCGCCGGTGTGCTGGGGCGGATATCTGGCAAACCAGGGACGGGGGCGTCGTCCTGCAGGGAGGACTTGGATTGTGTTTGTTCGAGGCCTGAAGCCGGCGCCATGACAGGAGGCGGGGCCGTCGGGGCCAGAGCGGGGGCGGCTACGGGGATTGCTGTGGGTTCGAAAGAAGAAGCACTGGACGGCAAGCGTGTGGCATCAGGCGCCACGTGTCCCATGGCCTTGAGCAACCTATGTCCGACATAGGCCTTGATCTCGTCGGAATAAAAGAACCCGCTGTCAGTGCCCTCCAACTCCCTGACCTGCCCTTGCGAAAGGATATGGCGCTTGGCCATGACCTCGATGCTCAGGCGAGAGGCTTCACGCAGACTCCGGAGCACCTGCGCATCGGCATCGGTCCAGGTCTTGGGCATGGCTGGTCAATAACAGGACAGGGGCTGGCCGACGTTCATCGCAGCACGCAGATCAACTCACCCTCGACACGCGCACCACGCTGAATGGAGAGGACCTCGTACGAAATGCGACCCTTGATCTGCGCTTTACCCGAGATGATGAGCTCACGGCAGCCCGCCTCACCGGAAAAGCCACCCTTGATCTGGAGGGAGGCACAGTCAATGCGGCCCTCCACGTTGCCGGTGGGCCCAATGTTGACCGATTCGGTCGACACGGTGCCGCGGATCTGGCCTTCTACGTGCAGCACACCCTGTGCCGTGATGTCGCCCACCAGCGAAAAACCCTCGCTGATGACCGAAGGTTTGTTCCTCTCCAGGAGGAAGCCTCCGGCGCCACCGGACTTCGATGGCGCGGCGGAAACGGGGGAGTCGTATGTGTCTTCCATATCTTCCACCTCGGTGTCAGGTGCAGGCTTATTTTTCGATTTTGCGAACATGTTGCGCCGTCTGTACGACTTTCTTGGGATCGACCTGGTAGCTGCCGATCAAGACTTCAAAATGGAGGTGCTTGCCGGTGGACTGGCCCGTGTTGCCCACGGTACCCAACACCTTGCCTTCAGCCACCTCCTCGCCCTCTTTCACGAAGATCTTGTCCAGGTGCCCATAGAGCGTTTCCACGCCTCGCTCATGGCGCACGATCACCGTATTGCCCAGATTGCCGTGATAACGGGCGATCAGCACCTTCCCGGCTTTGACGGCGCGCACTGCATCGCTTGCGCCTTGTGGAGTCAGGTCGATGCCGGCATGCAAGGTCGGCTTTTGCGTGACGGGGTGATTGCGGATGCCGAACTCCGAAGTCACGGAATAGTCGTCCAGCGGCATCCTGGCAGGAAGTGCCGAGAGCACGTTCGTGAGTTCTTTGTTGGTGGACGTCTCGTTGGCAAAGGCGGTGTTCAACAGCGGATTGGACTTGATGCCCTCATTGAAGCCACCCACGCTTTGCGTGTTCTGGATGATCGCGATCACCTTCTCATTCAAGCCTGAAGACTTCATCAGGCCGCGAAGCTGGTCGTTGCGGTAGGCGAGCCGATCCGTCCAGTCACCCACGTACTGGCGAATCTGCATGTCCCGATCTCGGATGACCTGGGCCATCTCCAGCATGTCCTGCTGGCTGTAATCGCCTACCTGCTCACTGGAGTCAAGGCCGGCGGACTGCAGTGCCATGTAAATCTGTCGGTGCGAGTTCTCCAGCAGCAACTTTTGCGCGTGGAGGTACACGGTCGAGAAGGTGAGGCCCACCAGCAGCACCAGCATGGAACCCACCAGAACCAACACCGAACGCGCGAGGTTTTTTTGAAAGCGAGCCGAAACCACCAGGTAGCGCAGATCGCCACCTTGCTCAAGGATGATCCGCGAATCCTTGTAATGGCGGCTCCAAAGACCCAGGACAAAGCC
>CANGYC010000266.1 GCA_947457975.1 Comamonadaceae bacterium
AGGCCCACCTTGCCGTGGATGGCGGGGGCGGACAGGCCCTTCCAGCCCTTTTCCAGCACGAAGCCGCGGATGGCGCCTTCGTCGTCCTTGGCCCAGACCACGAAGACGTCGGCGATCGGGCTGTTGCTGATCCACATCTTGGCCCCCGACAGGCTGTAGCCGCCGGGCACCTTGCGGGCGCGCGTGATCATGCTGCCCGGGTCGGAGCCGTGGTCGGGCTCGGTCAGGCCAAAGCAGCCCACCCATTCGCCGGTGGCCAGCTTGGGCAGGAATTTTTGTTTTTGCGCCTCGGTGCCGAACTCGTTGATGGGCAACATCACCAAAGACGACTGCACGCTCATCATGGAGCGGTAGCCCGAGTCCACGCGCTCGACTTCTCTGGCCACCAGGCCGTAGCACACGTAGTTCAGGCCGGAGCCGCCGTACTGCTCGGGGATGGTCGGGCCCAAGAGGCCCAGCTCGCCCATTTCATTGAAGATGGCGCGGTCGGTCTGCTCGTTGCGAAAAGCCATCTGCACGCGGGGCAGCAGGCGCTCCTGGCAGTACTGGTGCGCGGCTTCGCGCACCTGGCGCTCCTCGGAGCTGAGCTGGTCTTCCAGCAGGAAGGGGTCAGACCAGGAAAAAGATGCTTTGGCTTTGGTTTTCATGGGCTCAGCTCTCAAGTGAAATGAAGAATGGGGCGATGCTAGAAGCTCGGGCCTTGGGGTGCAAACGATGAATCTTCAAGCAGATATGATCTTTCATCATGTTTGAGGACTTTAACTGATGCGCCGCCGACTTCCGTCCACGCAGGCCTTGCTGTGTTTCGAGGCGGCCGCCCGCCACCAGAGTTACACGCGCGCCGCGCAGGAGCTGGCCCTCACCCAGGGCGCGGTGTCCCGCCAGGTGGCCGCCCTGGAGGAGTTGGTGGGCGTGCCCCTTTTCAAGCGCACCCAGCACGGCATGGTGCTGACTGCTGCCGGGGCCGATTACGCGCGGCAGGTGGGCCAGCGCCTGGACGCCCTGGAACGCGACACCCTCGATGTGCGCAGCCGCCAGGGCCAGGGTGACCGCATCGCCATCGCGTCCGTACCCACCTTTGCGGTGCGCTGGCTCATACCCAGGTTGCCGCAACTGGCCCGGCTCCATCCCCAATTGCAGGTGCACCTGGAGGCGCGCTCCCGCCCTTTTTTGTTCAGTGAGCTGCAGGTTGAGGCGGCCATTTTTGCCGGCACGCCCGAGCAGGTGCGCCAGTGGGCGGGCACCCAGGCCGACTGGCTCATGCCCGAGGAGGTGCTGCCCGTGTGCAGCCCCCGCCTGCTGCGCGGCAGCCGGGCGCTGTCGCCTGCCCAGCTGGTGGGGCTTCCTTTGCTTCAGCAGTCCACCCGGCCGGAGGCCTGGCGCCAGTGGTTCGATGCCCAGGGCGTGGATGCCGAGCAGGCACTGGCGGGCCCACGATATGAGCTTTTCTCCATGCAGGCGGCTGCGGCCGAGGCGGGGCTGGGCGTGGCCCTCATGCCCACGCTGCTGGTGCAGGAGGAACTGGCCTCGGGCCGCTTGGTGGTGGCCTGCCGCCGGCCCTTGCGCGGGCAACGTGGCTACTACCTGGTGCGCCCAGAGGCCCAGGAGCGGCCGGGTTTGGCCGCCTTCAAGGGCTGGCTATTGGCTCAGGCGGCGGAAAAGCCCGCGTCCTGAAGGGCCCTGAAGCGCGCCAGTGCCTGGGCGTGTGCCTCACGGGCCGGGCTGGAGAGCGCCTGGGCCAGGCGCGCTTCAGGCAGAAAGTGCCCGTGGTCGCGCCCGCGCACACACAGCGCCGAGGGCTGGACCGGTCCGCTGGGCCGCACCGAGGCGGGGATGTAGCTGATGGCGTAGCCCAGTCGCCGGTCGTCGCTCTGATTGCCGCCGGAGGCGTGCACCAGGTCGGTGTGGTGCAGCGACATCTGGCCCGGCCCCACCGGCAGGGGCACGCCGGTTTCGTGGTCGAAGCGGTCGCTGATGCCCTGGCCCCGGCGGATCATGTTCATGGGGTCGGGCCGGTCATCGTGTTCAAAGGCCCCCCAGCGGTGGCTGCCCTGCAGGGCGTGCATGCAGCCGGCCGCCACGCTGGCGTCTGACAGCGCCACCCAGGCGGTCACGTGCAGGTGGGGCTGCAGGTAAAAGTAGGTGCTGTCCTGGTGCCAGCGCACGTAGGCGGGCGTGCGGGCTTCCTTCACAAACAGCGTGGAGTGGTAGACCAGGATGTCGGGCCCGATCACGTCTTCCACCGCATCCAGGATGCGGGGGTGGTGGACCAGGCGGTCGGCCCAGTCGAACAGCAGGTAGGACTTGGACTTTTCCGGAAAGTCGATCAACTGGCCGCGCGCCTGCTCCCAGTCCTCGAGCTCGCCGCGGGCTTGACGCACTTCCTCGGGGCTGAGCACGTCGATGGGACACACATAGCCATCGCGCTCGTAGCCTTGAACTTGTTCAGGGGTGAGCAGCTTGGGCATCAGGTCTCCTTGTGAGTGCTGGCGGCATCGAACATGGCTTGGAGCATGCCCAGGCGCGGATGCATGGGGGCGGGGTAGCCCACCCGGCTGTGCTTGAGGCCCAGGGCCAGCGCGGTCTCGGCCAGCTTGTAGCTCAGGGGACCGGGGTTGATGATGGGCACCGGCAGCCTCTCCTGCAGCCAGGCATGGGACTGGTGCATGGTGGTCGAGCCCAGGATCAGCACCTCGGCGCCGTCTTCCTCGATGGCTTTGCGGCCAGCCGCTTCCAGCAGGGGAAACACATCGTCTTCTTTCCCCGAGAGCAGGGCCTGGTTGTCGGGCGGCACTTCGATGGCCCGCACCGAGGCGCACTTGTGGTGCAGGCCCAGTTCATCGAGTGCTTTCTTGTACAGCGGCTTCCAGCGGCTGGCCATGGTCAGGATGGAAAAGCGGTCGCCCAGCATCAAGGCCGTCAGCATGGAGGCCTTGCCCGGGCCGAATACGGGGATGCTGAGCACCGAGCGCAGCGCGGCCACGCCTGAGTCGCTCATGGTGTCGATGCACACCGCATCAAAGCCTTCGGCCTGGGCGCGGCAGCCGGCTTCAAAGTTGGCCACGTCGGCAAGGGCGAAGTCGTGGTGGCTGGCGTAGTTGGCCGGGCCCGCGCGCACGGCGCGGTACTCAAAGCGGATGTCGGGGCCGAATTGCAGGCCCGCCAGCTGGCCTTCGCGCAGGGCCAGGTTCTCGGCCGTCATGGCAAAGGGCACGATGACCAGCACGCGCCGGGGTGGCTTGAGCTCAGCCATGGTGGCCACCCATCTCGCCTTCGGTCTCGGCGGTGCTGCGCACGCGGCCAAAGAGGCGCTGGAAGTTGCGCATGGTGGCGTGGTGCAAATCCTCGTGCGTGGTGCCGCAGGCGTCTTCCACCAAGGTGACCGCGTAGCCGCGGTCGGCCGCTTCCCGGGCGGTGGATTCCACACACATGTTGGTGGAGATGCCACACAGGTAGAGCTGGTCGCAGCCCAGCGAGCGCAGCAGGCTGTCGATGGAGGTCGAGGCAAAAGCGCCCACGGTGGTCTTGCGCAGCACGTGCTCACC
>CANGYC010000267.1 GCA_947457975.1 Comamonadaceae bacterium
CCGACGAGCCCGCACTCGAGTGTGTGCAGGTCACCTACGTGAACCCCGAAACGGGCGAGGACGCCGAGAACATCCTGGGCTACTACGCGCTCATGCTGCGCCCGGGCCAGACGCTCAAGTTGCCCGCGCGCTCGCCCGCCTGCGTGTTCCACCAGATCGAAGGCCGTGCCCAGGTGCAGGTCAGCGGCAGCGACTTCACCCTGGAGGCCGCCGACACCTGCTGCGCCCCCGGCTACGAGGCCGTGACGCTGCGCAACCTCTCGGCCAACCAGCCGGCCTTCCTGTTCATGGCCGACGAATCGCCGCTGCACCGCAAGCTCGGCGTGTACGAAACGCGCACCTGATTTTTCCGCCCCCCTTCTTCTTGTAGGAGCCGAGGGGCTCGGCTCCTACAGAGATCCACAACCTATTTGAACAATGACCTCCTACCTCTTCTCCCCCGCACCCGTCCCCTCGCTGCCCATTCGCGGCCAAGCCGAGCGCTACCCCGTGGGCCGCATCTTCTGCGTGGGCCGCAACTACCATGCGCACGCCGTCGAGATGGGCCGCCCCGTCGACAAGTCTGCCGAGCGCGCCTTCTACTTCACCAAGACGCCGTCCACCCTGGTCGAGTCCGGCGCCACCGTGGCCTACCCGCCCGAAACCAAGAACTACCACTTTGAAATGGAGCTGGTGCTGGCCATCGGCAAGCCTGGCTTTCGCGTCAAGGCGGCCGATGCGCATGAGCTCATCTACGGTTACGGCGCGGGCCTGGACATGACGCGCCGCGACCTGCAGCTGGTGGCCCGCGACAAGGGCCGCCCTTGGGACACGGGCAAGGACTTCGAGCAATCGGCGGTGTGCACCGAGATCGTGCCCATGCCTGGTGTGGTGATTGAAGACGCGGCCATTGCCCTGGAGGTCAACGGCCAGACCAAGCAAAGCTCCAACGTCGACAAGCTGATCTGGAACATCCGCGAGATCATTGAAGACCTCTCGCTCTACTACCACCTGCAGCCCGGCGACATCATCTACACCGGCACCCCCGAGGGTGTGGGTGCCGTGGTGCCCGGCGACACCATCACCGGCCGCGTCACCGGCGTGGCCGAGCTCTCGCTCACCATTGCTCAGGCGAAGTGAAGCCCATGAAGCTCTACAACTTTTTCCGCAGCGGCACCTCGCACCGCCTGCGCATTGCGCTGAACCTCAAGGGCCTGCCGGTCGACTACATCCCCGTCGACCTGCGCACCGAGCAGCATCTGAAAGACGAATTCAAGGCCATCAACCCGCAAGGCCTGGTGCCTGCGCTGGTCGACGGTGAGCGCGTGATGACCCAGTCGCCCGCCATCATCGAATGGCTCGAAGAGCGCCATCCCACGCCCGCGCTGCTGCCGGCCAACCCCGAGCAGCGCGCCCAGGTGCGTGCGCTCGCGGCCATCGTGGGCTGCGACGTGCATCCCATCAACAACCGCCGCATCCTGGAGTACCTGCGCCACCAGCTCAAGGCCGATGAAGCGGCCATCAACGCCTGGTGCGCCACCTGGATCACGGCCGGCTTCGACGCCTTCGAGGCCCTGCTGTCCGCCGACCCCGCGCGCGGCGAGTTCTGCTTCGGCGGCCAGCCGGGCCTGGCCGATGTGTACCTGGTGCCTCAGGTGGAAAGCGCGCGCCGCTTCAAGGTCGACATGGCCCGCTGGCCGCTGATTTCTGCTGTGGACGCCGCCTGCATGAAGCTCGACGCTTTCCAAAAGGCCGCTCCCCTGCAGCAGCCCGACGCCGCCTGAATCCGCCGCCTCTAACCACCGCCCACTCTGGAGAACCGCCCCATGAACATCCGTTTGAACCGTCGCCTGGCCACCGCCGCCCTGGCCCTGGGCCTGGCCGCTGCCTTTGGAGCGCACGCTGACCCGAGCTTTCCCAACAAGCCCGTGACGCTCACCACCGCCTTCCCCCCCGGGAGCGGCCCCGATGCCGTGCTGCGCCAGGTGGGCGACAAGCTCTCCAAGCTCTGGGGCCAGCCGGTCATGATCACCAACCGACCAGGTGGTGGCGGCTTCATCGCCATTGAGGCCGTGCGTCGCCTGCCGGCCGATGGCTACAACCTGCTGCAGCTCGACAGCGAGCATCTGTCGGCCCTGCCCCTGCTCTACAAGAGCCGCAATTTCGTCACCCTGGACCACTTCGATCCGATGGCCATCTTGTTCCGCACGCCCTTCCTGGTGGCGGTGTCTACTGATTCGAAGTGGAAGGACATGAAAGACCTGATTGCCGCGGCCAAGGCCAACCCCGGCAAGCTGAGCTACGGCTCTTGGGGCGTGGGCAGCCCGGGCCACCTGGCTGGCGAGCAGCTGGAGCTGCAGGCGGGCCTGGACATGGCGCACGTGGCCTACCGCGAGGTCTCGCAGCTGTTCACCTCGGTGGCCACAGGCGAGCCGGCCTGGAGCATGGCCTCCATTCCTTCGAGTCAGGGCGTGTTCAAGGCCGGCAAGCTGCGCTACATCGCCGTGGCCGCGCCCAGGCGCATCCCGCAGATGCCTGATGTGCCCACGGTGCAGGAAGCTGGCGGCCCCGCCAACTTCGACATCAACTCCTTTGTCTCACTGGTCGCGCCCAAGGGCCTATCGCCTGAGGTGGCGGCCAAGATCAATGCCGATGTGCAAAAGGTGCTGGCCGACCCCGAGGTCAAGGCCCGCTTCACCGCCTTTGCTTTCGAGACCCTGAACTGGACCCCCGCCGAGATCCGCCGTCAGGTCGATACCAAGTTCAAGACCTACGAGCAGCTGGTCAAGCGCAAGAACATCAGCCTGGACTGAGGCCGCCTCAGGCCGCGCCAAAGCCGCCGCCGCCCGGCGTCTGAATCTCGAACACATCGCCCGGGGCCATTTGCACCTGGCCGATGTGGCCGAGTTCCTCCACGCGGCCGTCGGCGCGCTGCACCCGGTTGATGCCCACCGCGCCCGCCGCGCCGCCCGCCAGGCCGAAGGCCGGGTGAATGCGGCCGTTGGAGAGGATGCTGGCCGTCATGGCTTCGAGGAACTCGATGCGCCGCACGCCGCCATCGCCGCCGCGCCAGCGGCCGGCACCGCCCGAGCCTGCGCGGATGGCGTAGCTCTGCAGGCGCACCGGGAAGCGGAATTCGAGCACCTCCGGGTCGGTCAGGCGCGAGTTGGTCATGTGGGTCTGCACCACGCTCGTGCCCGTATAGCCGCCGCACAGCTGGCCCGCCTCATCGAAGCGGCCGCCGGCACCGCTGCCGCCGGAGATGGTTTCGTAGTACTGATGGCGTGCGTTGCCGAAGGTGAAGTTGTTCATGGTCGGCTGGCTGCCCGCCATCACGCCCAGCGCACCGAACAGGGCGTTGGTGATGCAGGTGGAGGTTTCCACATTGCCGGCCACCACCGAGGCCGGTGGCAGGGGGTTGAGCATGCAGCCCTCAGGAATCATCACCTTCAGGGGCTTGAGGCAGCCTGCGTTCAGCGGAATGTCGTCGTCCACCAGGGTGCGGAAGACGTAGAGCACGGCGGCCATGCACACCGCGC
>CANGYC010000268.1 GCA_947457975.1 Comamonadaceae bacterium
ATGCCCAAATTGCGATTCACTTGTTAAGAGTTCAGACTCTGAATGCTGGAAATGTAAGGCCGACTTTGGGTCAGGATCAAACTGGCGACCAAGGCGGATCAAATAGCAACAACGCCCCTGCATTGGCGTCCTGCCAGCACTTTCTTGAGGCCATGAAGACCACCTTGCTCGCATCCATCGCTGCGCACCTCTGGGCAGGGGCCGTGTTGCTGGCCGCCCCGCTGCATGCCGGCGCGGCGCAATGGGACCTCATCGCTCAGAGCAACCAGGGCTTTTATTACCTGGACCTGCGCACCGTGGAGCAAGACGGCGAGCGCAAGACGGCCTGGTCCGTGCTTGATTACCGCGAGGAGCAGTCGCTGCGCGATGGCTCGCGCTACCGTTCCACCCATGCGCAGGTGCAGTTCAACTGCAAGGCCCGCTTGGCCCGCCTGGTGCACCTGACCCACTACAGCGGCCCCATGCTGGGCGGTGCGGTCGTGCAAAGGCAAGGCATGCTGCAGGATTGGTTCGAGATCGATCCCCGATCCCCCATGCATCGACTGGCTTACCGCGTGTGCTGAGCTCGTCAGGACAGCAGCTGATGGCTGCGATTTGTCACGGCGAGATGGCCGTTGCAAATGGTTAAGATTGGTTTATGTCTCGCTACAACGCTCCCTTTGAAATCCACGTTCATGGCGATGTACCCCTTCGCCCGGGCGTGAGCTACGAGCAGCTGCAGGAAGCCCTCAAGCCTCTCTGGACCTACGCAGGTGCGCGTTCCCTGGCCGCGGCTGCGGCCAGCGCCTACGAGGAGGAGCCGGGCATCCGCCTGGACGCCCAGGACCAGGTGCTGCAGATGTGCTGGACCGTCGGCGGTGATGAGGATTTCCGTCAGGTCCTTGAAGAGATGTGCATGGCGCTCAACGACCTGGCTGCCGCGGGTGCAGCGCTGGAAGTGACCTTCTATGACGCCGACTACGACGATCAGGACGAGGGCGAAGAAAGCGAAGAACGCGCGCCGGGCAGCGAGGCGCGTGATGACTTCGTGATGTACTTCGTGGGCCCTACGCCGGCGGCCATCATGCAGGTGCAGCGCGACTTGCTGGTGCAGGACACCATGGGCCTGATGGAGCGCCACTTTGACAGCACCGAACTCGGTGAGGTGGTTGAGGCCATTGACCGGCTGTTCGAGCGGCGCTTCGACGAGCTGGTCAACTCCATGCAGCTGGGGCGCCCGCCCCGGGGCATGGGCGGCTCCTCGGGTGGGGGTCATGGCGGCGGCCGCAAGCCGCGCCACCTGCACTGACGCAGCCCCTGCGAGGGCTACTTATGCACCCGCCTGGGCGGGCCCGTCGCGCTCAGCCGCTTTCTGCCGGAATCAGCGGTGTGATCACGCCCTCATTGAGCCACTTCACCAAGGCCGCGCCCACTTCCTGGCTGCGCTCGGCGTAGCTGTGAAAACTGGCCTTTCCGCAGGGCTCGGACCAGCGGTTGCCCCCGGTCACCGTCATCAGCCCATGGATGGCCTGCTTTTTCGCGAACGCATAGGGCGTGAAGCGGCACAGGTCATCGCGGTGGTGCAGGTAGATGCTGGTGGACGGCAGCTGTGCGGGCTCAATGGCCGCCACCGTTGAGGCGTAGCGTGTAAAAGCCCCGCCGCCGGCCACCGACTGTGTGGCCGAGTGGATGCTGCCCGCCAGCTCCGCCCCCAGGTGAATGGCCAGCCAGTGGCTGCTGACGGCGCCGTAGCTGTGTCCCATGGCATAGAACTGCTGCAGGGCTGCCGCTTGCCGGGTTTGGGCGATCAGGGCGCGCACATCCTGCGCATGCTGCAGGCTGGAGCGGTAGTCGTCGTCGCAGGCGGTGGGCGAGGGGCCGCGTTGGCCCCATTGGTCGGTGGGGCAGTCCACCGTCAACACGGAAATACCGGCTTGGTGCAGCAAGGGCCTCATTTCTTGCACATGCTGCTGCAAGTAAAGCCAGCTGGGCCGGCCGTCCTTGAGCTCGATGCGCGGAATGCCCGGCCAGCCGGGAAACACCATGAGCACTTTGCCGTTGGGTGCGGGGGCCAGGTCGAGCAGGCCGCGGATCACGGCCGCAGGCTGTCCTTCCGGCCGGCTGACGGGGGCCTCGATCACTTGCAAGGCCAAGCAGGGGGTGGCCACCAGGGCGGGCCAGGCCCATTGCAGCAGGGTGCGAAGGAGTGAGTTCATCTGTCCATTCTAGGGAGCCGGCTTGGCCGGCGGTCGGGGAAGAAGGGGCGGTGTGGCGCTGAGCTCAGCTCAGGGCAGCTGCAGCGGCTGCACGGTCACACCGGCTTGCAGCCATCGCCGAGCAGCGGCCTGCAGCGCAGCCGCATCGCCTGTGCTCAGCAATTCGATCTGGCCCTGTGGGCCGTCCGTTTGGGCGGCCAGACCGCGCACCTCGGCGAGCTTGAGGCGGGTCTGACGGGCCACGGGGGCGCCCGTATCGACCAGCTGCACCGCAGGGCCGGCCAGGCCCTGCAGCAGCTCGGCCACCAGGGGGTAATGGGTGCAGCCCAGGACCAGGGTGTCGATCTGCTGGGATCCCAAGGGACCCAGTGCCTCTAGATGTGTTCGGGCACAGGCCAGCAGTTCGCGGTCGGTCTCGGGGCTGGCCTGCACGCTGCGTTCGATGGCCAGCGCCAGCCCGTCGCAGGGCTGCAGGACGAAGTGCGCCTGGCCTTGCAGCGAGGCCAGCAATTGCTTGAACTTGTCGCTCTCCAGCGTTCCGCGGGTGGCCATTACACCGATGCGTGCGCTGTGGCTGAGCGCCACAGCGGGCTTGAGTGCCGGCTCCACGCCGATGATGGGCAGCGCAGGAAACTCGGCGCGCAGCAGGTGGATGGCCGCTGCCGTGGCCGTGTTGCAGGCCACCACCAGGACTTCGATGCCGCGCCCCACCAGGTGGCCGGTGAGGGCGCGGGCCCGGGCCTGCACATGTGCGGCATCGCGCTCACCATAGGGCGCGTGGCCGCTGTCGGCCACATAAATGAAGTGCTCGCCGGCCAGCTCGGCGCGCAGGGCCTGGAGAATGCTCAGGCCACCGATGCCGCTGTCGAAGACACCAATCAATCGAGCCGCCTGGCGATCGCGGGCCGCGCCGGTCAGGCGCTGACCACCGGGATGGTCTTGAACTCGCCGGAGGCGATGCGCCGGCTCCACTCGGCCGGGCCGGTGATGTGGGCGCTGGTGCCGCCGGCGTCCACGGCCACGGTGACGGGCATGTCGACCACGTCGAACTCATAGATGGCTTCCATGCCCAGATCTTCGAAGCCCACGACCTTGGCGGTCTTGATGGCCTTGGAGACCAGGTAGGCGGCGCCGCCCACGGCCATGAGGTAGGCGCTCTGGTGTTTCTTGATCGCCTCGATGGCGGTGGGGCCGCGCTCGGCCTTGCCGATCATGGCGATGCGGCCGGTTTGGGCCAGCATCATTTCGGTGAAGCCGTCCATGCGTGTGGAAGTCGTTGGGCCTGCGGGGCCCACCGCTTCATCGCCCACCGGGTCCACGGG
>CANGYC010000269.1 GCA_947457975.1 Comamonadaceae bacterium
ATAGGCTAATTTTTTTAACTTTTTAATTATTTAACAATACTTAATAATCAAAAGGCAGCATATTCTGGCTCATGACAGGCTTGCACACGCCCTGAGAGAGCTAATTGGGCCTTCTTCGATAATGAATGCATGAATCCTTTGCTCTCCCGCCTGCAGCCCTATCCCTTTGAGCGGCTCAGACAGCTGCATGCCGGCGTCACGCCCTCCCCAGATCACCAAGCCATCAGCCTGGGCATCGGCGAGCCACGCCACGCCACGCCTGAGTTCATCAAGCACAGCCTGAGCACCCACCTGAGCGGCCTGGCCAGTTACCCGGCCACCCTGGGAGAGCCCGCCTTGCGCGAGTCGATGGCAGGCTGGCTCAAGCGCCGGTATGGCGTTCAGCTCGATCCGGCCCGACAGATCCTGCCGGTCAACGGATCGCGTGAGGCCCTGTTCGCCCTGGCTCAGACCGTGATCGATTCGACCCGCCCAGCGACGGTGGTGGTGCCCAATCCCTTCTACCAAATCTATGAAGGTGCGGCCCTGCTGGCCGGAGCCGAGCTGTTTTACGCGCCCAGCGAAGCCCGACTGAACTTCGGCATCGACTGGTCAGCCGTTCCCGAGGCGGTCTGGGCTCGGACCCAGTTGCTCTTCGTCTGCTCGCCCGGCAACCCCACCGGGGCCGTTATGGGCCTGCCGGAATGGAAGCTGTTGTTTGAGCTGAGCGACCGCCACGGCTTTGTCATTGCCTCGGATGAGTGCTACAGCGAAATTTATTTCCGCGACGAACCGCCATTGGGGGGTTTGGAAGCCGCCGTGAAATTGGGGCGTACAGACTTCAAGCGCCTGGTGGCACTCACCAGCCTGTCCAAACGCAGCAATGTGCCAGGCATGCGATCTGGCTTTGTGGCCGGCGATGCCGAGCTCATGAAGGCCTTTTTGCTCTACCGCACTTACCAGGGTGGCGCCATGAGCCCGGTGGTGCAAGCGGCCAGCCGGGCCGCCTGGGACGACGAAGCCCACGTGGTGCACAACCGCCAGCTTTACCGCGAGAAATTCGCCCAGGTCACGCCGCTTCTGGCCCAGGTGATGGATGTGCGCCTGCCGGACGCGGGCTTTTACCTGTGGGCCGGCGTGCCCGCCGCTTTCGGGGGCTCTGACACTGCGTTCTCGAGTCAGTTGCTGGCTCAATACAATGTAGTGGTTTTGCCCGGCAGCTACCTGGCGCGCGAGGCGCCTGATGCCCAGGGCCAGCCCTTCAACCCGGGCGCCGGCCGCGTGCGCATGGCCCTGGTCGCCGAGACCGCCGAATGCCTGGAAGCGGCCGAACGCATCGTTCAATTCATCCAATCCAAGAAATAAATCATGAGCCACGCC
Source organism: Comamonadaceae bacterium (assembly GCA_947457975.1). Classification (GTDB taxonomy): domain Bacteria; phylum Pseudomonadota; class Gammaproteobacteria; order Burkholderiales; family Burkholderiaceae_C; genus Polaromonas. The sequence goes on from CANGYC010000269.1 coordinate 1,360, forward strand.
CAATTGCAAACCGTCATCGAAGCCGCCTGGGAAGATCGCACCAAGCTGTCCACCGCCAACGCACCGCAGGACATCCGTGACGCGGTCGATTCCGTCATCGCCCAGCTGAACAACGGTTCCTTGCGTGTGGCCACCCGTCAAGGCGTGGGCCAGTGGACCACGCACCAGTGGATCAAGAAGGCCGTGCTGCTGTCCTTCCGTCTGAACGACAACCAAATCATGCGCGCCGGCGATCTGGGCTTTTTCGACAAGGTGCAGACCAAGTTCGCGCACCTGAACGAGGAACAAATGCGCGCCACTGGCGTTCGCGTGGTGCCGCCCGCCGTGGCACGCCGCGGCAGCTTCATTGCCAAGGGCGCCATTCTGATGCCCAGCTACGTGAACATTGGCGCCTGGGTGGGCGAAGGCACCATGGTCGACACCTGGGCCACCGTGGGCAGCTGTGCCCAGGTCGGCAGCAATGTGCACCTCTCCGGCGGCGTGGGCCTGGGCGGCGTGCTCGAGCCCCTGCAGGCCAACCCGACCATCATTGAAGACAACTGCTTCATCGGCGCCCGCTCCGAGGTGGTTGAGGGCGTGATCGTTGAAGAAAATTCCGTGATCTCCATGGGTGTGTACATCGGCCAGAGCACCCCCATCTACGACCGCGAAGCCGACACCGTGACCTACGGCCGTATCCCCGCCGGCTCGGTGGTGGTCTCGGGCAATCTGCCCAAGGCTGGCGGCAAGTACAGCATGTACTGCGCCGTGATCGTCAAGCGCGTGGACGCCAAGACCCGCGCCACGACCAGCTTGAACGACCTACTGCGCGATTGATCTCATCGCGATTAATCTCCTCGCGACTGATCCCCCGCATGAGTGCCACCCTGGAGCTGACCGAAGCGCTGATCAGCCGCGCCTCGGTCACCCCCGACGATGAGGGCTGCCTGGACCTGTTCACCCAGCGCCTCTCGACGCTGGGCTTTGTTTGTGAACGCCTAGACAGCGGGCCCGATGAATTCCGGGTGAGCAATCTGTGGGCCAAGCGCCCGGCCAGACCCGGCGCACCGACCCTGGTGTTTGCCGGCCACACCGACGTGGTGCCCACTGGGCCACTGGAGGCCTGGACCACGCCGCCTTTCGTCCCCAGCCACCGGGCTGGCCAGCTTTATGGCCGCGGGGCAGCCGACATGAAAAGTTCCCTGGCTGCCATGCTGGTGGCCACCGAGGAGTTCCTGGCCGCCTGCCCGACCGCCGATCTGTCCATCGCCTTCCTGCTCACCAGCGACGAAGAAGGCCCCTCGAAGGACGGTACCGTGGTGGTGGTGGAGGCCCTCAAGGCCCGTGGCGAGCGCCTGGACTACTGCATCGTGGGTGAGCCCACCAGCGTCGAGCGCCTGGGCGACATGGTCAAGAACGGCCGCCGCGGCACGCTCAGCGGCAAGCTGCGAGTCAAGGGCGTGCAGGGCCATATCGCCTACCCGCACCTGGCTCGCAACCCCATGCACCTGTTCGCTCCGGCCATGGCCGAGCTGGTGGCCACCGAATGGGACAAAGGAAACGCCTACTTTCCAGCCACCTCCTGGCAGATGTCCAACATCCACGGCGGCACGGGCGCGACCAATGTGATCCCGGGCGAGTTGGTGGTTGACTTCAATTTCCGCTTTTCCACCGAGTCCACAGCCGAGGGCCTGAAGTCCCGCCTGGAAGCCATTCTTCAGCGCCATGGCCTGGACTACACCGTGGCCTGGACCCTAGGCGGCCAGCCCTTCCTCACCACCCCGGGGGAACTGGTGCAGGCCATGTCGGCAGCCATCAAGGCCGAGACCGGCGTGCAGACCGAGCTGTCCACCACGGGCGGCACCAGTGATGGCCGTTTCATCGCGCAGATCTGCCCGCAGATCGTGGAGTTCGGCCCCATCAACGCCAGCATCCACAAGATCGACGAGCATGTCGAGGTGGCCAGCCTGGAGCCGCTGAAGAACATCTACAAGGGCGTGCTTGAGCGCTTGGCCAAGGCGGCCGGCGCATGAGCGGTCTGCCCCTGCGGCAACTCATCGAGGAGTGCGCCGCCCGGCTGGAAGCCGCTGGCCTGTCTGCCGACAGCGGCCTGGGCCAGGGCACGCTCACTGCCTTCGACGAGGCCGCCTGGCTGGTGCTCTGGAAACTGGGCC
>CANGYC010000270.1 GCA_947457975.1 Comamonadaceae bacterium
AGCTCGACGAGAACCTGGCTGCCTGGGGTACCACCTTGCCGCCAGAGCTGCTGCAGGCGATCGACCAGATTCGCTGGGAGCTGCGCGATCCGGCCGTCTGAGGCTGCGATGGGCAAGAAGGCGAGCAGTTCCGAGACGCCGGCCACGCAGCTGCTTCGCAGTCTGGGTGTGGCCTTCACCGAGCACCCTTATGAATACCTGGAGCACGGTGGCGCCGAACACAGCGCGGCCGTGCTGGGCATGGATCCCTTCAGCGTGGTCAAAACCCTGGTCATGGAGGACCAGGACGGCCGGCCGCTGATCGTGCTGATGCATGGCAACAAGCAGGTCTCCACCAAGAGCCTGGCGCGTTGCATAGGGGCCAAAAAGATCGAGCCCTGCCAGCCCGAGGTGGCCCAGCGCCACAGTGGCTATCTGGTGGGTGGCACTTCGCCCTTTGCCACTCGAAAGCCCATGCCGGTCTACATCGAGGAGAGCATCCTGGCCTTGCCTAGAATCGCCATCAACGGAGGCCGACGCGGCTTCCTCATCGGCCTGGCGCCACAGGTGTGCACTGAGGTGCTGTCGGCCCGGCCCGTGAACTGCGCCATCGATAAATAGGACTTCTCCCGCCGTGACACCCCTCTACCTCCTGGCCGCCATCCTGGCCGCCTACCTGATCGGGTCCCTCTCCTTTGCCGTCATCATCAGCCGCGTCATGGGCCTGAATGATCCGCGCAGCTATGGCAGCAAGAACCCTGGCGCCACCAACGTGCTGCGCTCGGGCAACAAGATGGCGGCCGTGCTCACGCTGCTTTTTGATGCGCTCAAGGGTTGGGCACCCATGGCCTGGGTGCAGTGGCAGGGCGCGGCTTACGGGCTGGGCGACGGTGCCCTGGCCGCCGTGGGCTTTGCCGCCTTCATCGGCCACCTGTACCCGGTGTTCTTCCGCTTCCAGGGGGGCAAGGGCGTGGCCACCGCCGCCGGCGTGCTCTTTGGGGTGCACTGGCTGCTGGGCCTGGGTGTGCTCTTGAGCTGGCTGCTGGTGGCCTACCTCACGCGGTATTCGTCGCTGTCTGCGCTGCTCAGCGCGCTGGCGGCACCGCTGCTGTACCTGCTGGGTGACCGTGGTCCCTGGTATGTGGAGCAGGCCCTGCTGCTGATGCTGGTGAGCCTGAGTGCGCTGCTCATCTGGCGCCACCGCCAGAACATCGCCAAGCTGGTGCGCGGCGAAGAGTCCAAGATCGGCGCCAAGGCCAAGGCCAAGGCCTGAGCCGTGGGCTGACTGCTTCGGGCTTCAGTCCCGGAAGTTGTTGAAGCTCAGCGGCAGGTCCTTCATCTCCGTGCGGATCAGGGCCATGGCGGCCTGCAGGTCGTCGCGCTTGGTGCCGGTCACGCGCACGGCGTCGCCCTGGATAGAGCCCTGCACCTTGATCTTGCTGCCTTTGATGCGCTGCTCGCTCTCCTTCCCGTCTTCGCTGGCGATGCCGTTGCGCACCTTGCTGGTTTGGCGCACCTTGTCGCCGCCAATTTTTTCGATCTTGCCCAGGTCCAGGAAGCGCACGTCCACGCCGGCCTTGGTGAGCTTGCTGCGCAGGATGTCGTTGATCTGGTCGATCTGGAAGTCGCCATCGCCCGTGAGGATGATGTCCTTGTCCTTGAGTTCGATGGCGGCGGCCGTGCCCTTGAAGTCAAAGCGCGTGCCGATTTCCTTGGCGGAGTTCTCGACCGCGTTCTTGACTTTCACGAGGTCGGCTTCGAGGACGGTGTCAAAAGAAGGCATGGTGTTCAGAGGGTTCGGTGAAGGTGGCCGATGCGACAATCTTGCAAATGTTAGTCGAGAAAAACGTGTCACTTCAGCCGCACAACAGCTTTGGCATCGCCGCCAAGGCGCTGCAGCTGGTGCGCGTGGCCAGCCAGGCCGATGTGGCGGCCGTCCTGGCCGACCCGGCCCTGCAGTCTGCCCCTAAGTTTGTCTTGGGGGGTGGCAGCAACATCGTGCTCACAGGCGACGTGCGGCCCCTGGTGCTCAAGGTGGAGATCATGGGCCGGCAGCTGGTGGCCGAGACCGAGCGGGCCTGGATTGTGGAGGCCGGCGCTGGCGAGAACTGGCACGAGCTGGTGGCCTGGACCCTGGCACAGGGCTTGCCGGGCCTGGAAAACATGGCCCTGATTCCCGGCACCGTGGGCGCCTCGCCGGTGCAGAACATCGGGGCCTACGGCGTGGAGCTGCAGGACCGCTTTGAGTCGCTGGACGCGGTGGACCTGGAAACCGGCCGCGCCTTCACCCTGGACGCAGCCCAGTGCGCCTTTGGCTACCGCGACTCCGTCTTCAAGCACCCGCCCACCGCCCCGGGCGAGGCCGGCCGCCCCGGCCTGGGCTTGGCGGGCAAGGCCCTGATCACGCGCGTGCGGTTTGCCTTGCCCAAGCCCTGGAAGCCGGTGCTGGGTTACGCTGACCTGGAGCGGCGCATGGCGCAGGAGGGCCTGAGCGATGCCCGCCAGGTCTCGGCGCAGCAGATTTTCGACTGGGTCTGCGACATCCGCCGTGCCAAGCTGCCCGACCCGGCGGTGCTGGGCAATGCCGGCAGCTTTTTCAAGAATCCCACGGTCTCGCCTGAGCAGTGCGCCGACATCATCGCCCGCGAGCCCAAGCTTGTGCACTACCCCATGCCCGACGGCAGCATCAAGCTCGCCGCCGGCTGGCTGATCGATGCCTGTGGCTGGAAGGGCAAGGCCGTGGGCCATGCCGCGGTGTACGAGAAGCAGGCGCTGGTGCTGGTGAACAAGGGCGGCACCCAGAACCCTGTGACCGGCGGTGAGGTGATGACCCTGGCCAAGGCCATACAGACCAGCGTGTACGAGCGCTTTGGCATTTTGCTGGAGCACGAGCCGGTCGTTGTCTGACAGGGGCGGGCTACGGCCCTCAGCTTCGTGTCATGGGGCTTGCTGATAAAAACGGCCTCCCGAGGGAGGCCGCCAGACAAGCTAAATAGCCGGCTCAGCCCTTGCGGCCCTCGAGCTTGACGATGTGCGGCCCTTCACCCATCGACAGCAGCCCGGCATGGGCGTAGACGCCGAGCTTGGCGCGCGTGTCGGTGATGTCCAGGTTGCGCATGGTGAGCTGGCCGATGCGGTCCAGCGGCGTGAAGGGCGCGTCTTCCACCTTTTCCATCGACAGGCGCTCGGGCGCGTAGGTCAGGTTGGGCGACTCGGTGTTGAGGAGGGAGTAGTCGTTGCCGCGGCGCAGCTCCAGGGTCACTTCACCCGTGATGGCGCGGGCCACCCAGCGCTGGGCCGTCTCGCGCAGCATGATGGCCTGCGGGTCGAACCAGCGGCCCTGGTAGAGCAGGCGGCCGAGCTTGAGGCCATTGATGCGGTACTGCTCAATGGTGTCCTCGTTGTGGATGCCGGTGACCAGGCGCTCATAGGCGATGTGCAGCAGCGCCATGCCGGGGGCTTCATAGATGCCGCGGCTCTTGGCCTCGATGATTCGGTTCTCGATCTGG
>CANGYC010000271.1 GCA_947457975.1 Comamonadaceae bacterium
GGCGTGTGCCCGTGGCGTTGGCAAAGGCGGTGCGGCCGCTGCTGGACAAGGCCGCGGCGATTTCATCCTGCGTATCAATCCGGAAGGCCGCCAGGTCCAGGCGCGTGGAGGCGGTGGCGTTCCACTTCAGACCAGCCTCCAAATGACGGCTGCGCGCGGCAGACAGCGCCGGATTGAAGCTCCCCACCACGGTATTTCCTGAAGTGGTGTAAGCCGCTTCGGCCAGCGTGGGGGTCTCGAAGCCCTTGCCGTGGTTGACATAGACATTCAGATGGTCGGCGACATGCCAAGTCAGCCCGAGCACCGGGCTGGTGGCGCGGTAGCGCACCTGGCCGGATCCATCGACACCATCCGTCAGGTAGTCATCGCGGCTGCGCAGTTGCACATCGCTCTGGCGCAGGCCCGTGGTGAGCGTCCAGCGACCACCGATGTGCCAGTTGGCTTGCGCAAACACGTCGCCGTTACCTGACTCATTCCATTCGTTGCGGTTGGGGGCACCGGCCTTTTCACCGCCAGTAGCGCTGCCCCCCTGACGCTGTTCGCCCGAACGTTCACGGTCCAGGCCAACGACCCAGCTCATGCGCAGCTCGGGAGCAAGGCGGCGCTCGCCTTGCAGCTGCAGACCCAGGCCATGAAATTGCCGCTCCAGCCCCACCCAGGTGTTGCCGGACTGGTACTGCAGGTTGCTGCGCTGGCCGGTGTAGAGGCGAGCGGTGAGTTGCATGCCGCCGCCCAGGCGATGCTCTAGCACCGCACCGACCTGCTCTTGCGAGACGATCTTGCGGGTGCGGCGCGCCACGGCATTGGTGCCTGCAGCCGACGGGTCAGACAGTTGCGCGGCCGTCAAGCCCAGCGGGTCTTGCGCCAGTGGCATGTCGAACAGATTGGCCACCAGGCGAATGCGGGTGCCCGGGCTCGCATCGTAGGTCAGCACGCCATTGAAATGCGTGCGCTTGGCTGCGCTGTTGGCGCGCCAGCCATCGCTGTCAAAGGTGCTGTAGTCGGCCACCAGCCCGACCTGGCCCTGCTCGCCCAGTCGGCTGCTGGCCTGCCAGTCGGTGCGGCGCAATCCATAAGCCCCCGTGGCCAGCAGCACCTGAGCCTCTGGCTTGTCGCCGGCCTCGCGGGTGGTGGTCTGAATCACGCCGCCGGAGGCGTTGCCGTAGATCTGCGCCAATGGGCCGGTGAGCACCTCGATGCGCTGGGCCGAGGTGAGCGCCACAGTCGACGCCTGGCCTTGCCCGTCGGGGGTGCTGGCGGGAATGCCGTCGGTGATCAGCCGCAGACCGCGCAAGCCAAAAGCTGCACGCGCACCAAAGCCGCGGATGGAAATCTGCAGGTCCTGCGCATAGTTGTTGCGGTTGAGTGAGACAAGGCCGGGCACAGCCCCGAGCGCTTCTGACAGATTGACCTGTGGGCCGGCCGAGCGGATGGCGTCGGCGTCCACCACATGGACGGAGCCAGGCGCATCAAACTGTCTCTGTGCGAGGCGCCCGCCCTGCACCAGCACAGGGGCCAGCACCTGCGGCTCGGCCGTGGAGGGGGCCGAGTCGGCCTGTTGGGCCAGCGCAGGGCATGCGGCAACCGCCAGGCTTGCAAGAAGCACGGTCTTCATTTGAGGGTTCAATTCATGCCGCGAGGGCAACAGAGGTCATGGCGAGACGCGGGCCAGGAAGTGCGCCATGGCGCGCAGGTCATCGTCAGACACGCCATACAGCGCCGCGGCCATCTGGGTGTCGCGCCCCACCGCCTGGTTGGTGCGGAACTGGCGCATGGAATAGAGCAGGTAGTCTTCACGTTGCCCGGCCAGGCGGGGCATTTGTTCGCGGCCCTGGTACTCGGGCAGGTGGCAGATGCCGCAGCGCATCTCGCTGGAAAGCTGCCTGCCGCGCTCGAACAGCTTGGCCTCGGCGGGCGCGGTCGAGGCCTTGACCGGCTGGGCCGCGTAATGCCGGGCCAGCGCCGTGATCTCGGCATCGCTCACGCCCTGCAGCATGCCCTTCATCGAGGGGATGTCACGCATGCCCTCGCGAATCAGGACCAGCTGGTTTTCCAGGAACACCCGCGGCTGCCCCGCCAAGGAAGGAAAGTCCTTGATCTGCGAGTTGCCGTCGGCACCGTGGCAGGCGCCGCACAGGGCCAGGCGCGGCGCCAGGGTCTGACTGTGTGCCCAAGGCACCGACAGCCAGACCAGGGCGAAGCACAGCCAGACCCGCAGGTCGAGACAGCAACGCAGCATCCCAGGCTCAGCGGCTGTAGCTGACGCGGTAGATCGCGCCCAGCTGCTCGTCGCTCACCAGCATGGAGCCGTCAGGCATTTGCATCAGGTAGGCGGGGCGGCCCCAGAAGGTCTGGGTGGCCTCGTCCATGAAGCCGGTCATGAAGGGCTCGACGCGTGCGTTGCTGCCATCGGCGCCAGCCTTGACCATCACCACGTCATAGCCAATCTTCTTGGTGCGGTTCCAAGAGCCCTTGCGTGCATTGAACAGCACATTGCGGTACTCGGCCGGGAACATGTTGCCCGTGTAGAAGGTCACGCCCATGGTGGCCGTGTGGGGGCCCATGAGGGCCACCGGGGGCTCCACGCCCTTGCAGGCATCGGCCTTCTTGACATCGGTGTCGGGCAGTTTGCCCTCGTGGCAGTAGGGGAAGCCAGCGTTCATGCCGGTGCGCACCAGGCGGTGCATGGTGTCGTTGGGGGTGTCGTCACCTTGCCAGTCGCGGCCATGGTTGCTGAACCACAGCTCCTTGGTGACCGGGTGCCAGTCAAAGCCCACCGAGTTGCGAACGCCGGTGGCCAGCACTTCCATGCCCGAGCCATCGGGGTTGTAGCGGCGAATCTGGGCATATTCGTCCGTGGGCAGCTCGCAGATATTGCAAGGTGCACCAAAAGGCACATAGAGCTTGCCGTCCGGACCGAAAGCGATGTACTTCCAGTTGTGGTGCGGCTCCTTGGGCAGCTTGAAGGCTTGGGTCATGTCGACCGGTGCAGCAGCAGGGTTCTTCTCGATGCCGTCATAACGCAGCACCTTGTCGATGGCCATCACATAGAGGGAACCATTGCGAAAAGCCACGCCTGCGGGCTGGTTGAGCTTGTCGACCACGGTGCGCACGCTGCGCTGACCCGCGTTATCCGTCACTTCATAGACGCGGCCGATGCCGCGGGTGCCCACATAGATCTTGCCGTCATCGCCGCGCACCATGGCGCGGCCGCCGGGCAAGCCCGTGGCCCAGACTTCCACCTTGAAGCCCGGGGGCAGCTTGATCCTGTCAATTGGAATCTCGGAAGCCGGGGTGACCGTGAGCTTGCCGGCCAAGGGGGCCAGAGTGCTGTTGGCCATGTTGGCGGGCATGCCCTGCTTCCAGGCCGGAGCAGGGGCCGCAGCGGGCGCTTGAGCCAGCACGGGAGCGGACACGGCGGCCAGGGCCGTGACCAAGGCCAGGCGCGACA
>CANGYC010000272.1 GCA_947457975.1 Comamonadaceae bacterium
CGCCTCAGGCGCCTACCGCCAGTTCTACATGCACCGCACCGGCCACTGGATGGGCATGGACGTGCACGACTGCGGCGACTACACCGAGCCCGGCACCAAGCCCCGCCAGGAACTCGACGTCACCGGCCAGCCCGTGATGCGCCGCCCCAGCCGCGTGCTGCGCCCGGGCATGGTGCTGACCATTGAGCCGGGCCTGTATGTGCGGCCGGCCAAGGACGTGCCCAAAGCCTTCTGGAACATCGGCATTCGCATTGAAGACGATGCGCTGGTCACGGCCAAAGGATGTGAATTGCTCACGCGTGGTGTGCCAGTGGAGGCTGATGAGATTGAGGCGCTGATGGCGGGCTGATGGCCCACTGATGCTCGACCAAGGGTCGGCCTGCATTGACCCGCGCGGCTGGGGAATTTGTCGCAGTGATGTCATGCAAGCCGGGCAAGCTGCCCGGACATGCACGCCCTGTCCGCCGCACAAATCATCGACATCTACCAGACGCACGGGAGCATGGTGTATGCCGGTGAAACCATCTCCCACCTCGCCCATGCTTGGCAGTGTGGGCAGCTGGCGTACTTTGCCGAAGCCAGTCCCGAACTGCAGCTGGCATGCTGGCTGCATGACTTGGGACAGGTCATCCACAGCCTGGAAGGCAGGTCGACCCCCTGCGGTCAGGACGATCACCACGAGGAAGTCGGTGCCGCCCTGATCGAGCATCTGTGGGGCCCGGCAGTGGCAGAGCCCGTGCGCCTGCATGTACAGGCCAAGCGCTACCTGGTGACCCGTCACCCGAACTACCTCACCAAATTGTCGGATGAATCCAGGCGCAGCCTGGACTTGCAGGGTGGCCTGATGTCTCCCGCGGCCTGCCTGGCTTTTGAATGTTCGCCCCACCACAAGTCGTCCCTGCTGCTGCGGGTGTGGGACGAACAAGCCAAGCACCGCGAATGGTTTGCCCTGAGCAGGCGGGACGCCCTGGACCAGCTGCGAGATTTGATGAAGAGCCTCTGAGTGCGGCCCCACCGAGCGTCATCAAACTGCCTTGAAGCTGACACAAGCTCGACGCAATCTTTGTTCACAGTCTGGCTTGAGCCAGCAGGGCTTGAGGCACAAGACCTCCAGCCACCGGCTCATCTGCTCATACCCAGGAGACCGGACCGATATGCGCAAATGGAACAAGCCCATGGGTGAGGATATGGCGGACCAGCCCCAGCAGACCGATCCGGCTGAACCTGCACGCTATCGCGCGGTATTTATCTCTGACCTGCACTTGGGCACGCCCGGGTGCCAGGCAGAGGCCTTGATCGACTTTCTCAAGCACCACCCCAGCCAGATGCTGTATCTGGTGGGCGACATCATCGACGGCTGGCAGCTGCGCAGGCGCTGGCACTGGCCCCAGGCGCACAACGACGTGGTGCAAAAACTGCTTCGGCGTGCACGCAAAGGCTGCCAGGTGATTTACGTGCCGGGGAACCACGATGAGTTTGCGCGGCAGTTCCTCAACCAGCACTTTGGTGGCATTGAGGTGGTGGGTGAAGCCATTCATCGAACTGCAGACGGGCGCAGACTGTGGGTGATCCACGGTGACCACTTTGATGCCGTGGTGCAGTGCGCCAAGTGGCTGGCCTACGTCGGCGACAACCTGTACGAGTTCTCCCTGCGCCTGAACCGCCATCTCAACTCTCTGCGTGCCCGGCTGGGCATGCCGTACTGGTCGCTGTCGCAGTACCTCAAGCACCGGGTCAAACAAGCGCTTAACTTCATCACCGCCTTTGAGGAGGCCGTGGCTCAGGAAGCGCGCAAGCGCGGCATGGACGGTGTGGTGTGCGGGCACATCCACCGTGCGGAGATCCGAACCATCCAGGACGTGCTGTATTGCAACGACGGCGACTGGGTCGAGAGCTGCAGCGCTCTGGTCGAGCACATGGACGGTCGCCTGGAAATCGTGTACTGGCACCACCTGAACCACCAGCTCCAGGCCTTTGGTCCGGAACAGGCTCCGGCGGCTGCCGAGCCAGGATGGGCCGCAGCCAGATCCAAGGCGCTGGAGCTGCCATGAAATTGGCGCTGGTCACCGACGCCTGGCAACCACAAGTCAATGGCGTGGTGACCACGCTGGTGGAGCTGGTCCGCGAGATGGAGCAACGGGGCCATGAGATCCTGGTCATTCACCCGGGGCTTTTTCACACCCGACCGTGCCCTGGCTATGCGGGCATTGATCTGGCGATCAAACCGGCCCAGCGACTCCAAGAGCTGATGGAGGACTTCGGCCCCGATGCCATTCATCTGGCCACCGAAGGCCCTCTGGGCTGGGCTGCCCGCAAGCACTGCCTTCGGCATGGGCTGGCCTTCACCACGGCGTTTCATACGAGGTTTCCAGAGATCCTGAAGGCGGCCCTGCGCGTACCCCTGGCACTGGGCTATGCCGTGTTCCGGCATTTCCATCGCCCCTCGGCGGGTGTCATGGTGCCCACCCAAGGGGTGCAGGACATGCTGGCGCAGCGGCGGTTTCGCCAGCTGCGCGCCTGGACCCACGGGGTGGATCTGTCCTTGTTCGAGTACCGCGATCGTCCGGCCGTCTGCCCGCAGCTGGGCCCCTTGAGCGAGCCTGTATTTTTGTATGTCGGCCGGGTGTCTTACGAGAAAAACATCGAGGCCTTCCTGCGCCTGGCCTTGCCGGGCACCAAGGTGGTTTGCGGCGTGGGGCCGCGAGAAGCCGCGCTCAAGGCCGAATTTCCTGAGGTTCGCTGGCTGGGTTTGCTGCCGCGCGAGGAGCTCAAAGAGGTGTATGCAGCGGCCGATGTCTTTGTGTTTCCCAGCCGCAGTGAAACCTTTGGCTTGGTCATGCTCGAGGCCATGGCCTGCGGCACGCCGGTGGCGGCCTTTCCCGTGGATGGCCCGCTGCAGGTGTTGGGCTGCGCGCCAGGCGCGCGCGGCGGTGTGTTGAACGAGGACCTGCGCCTGGCCTGCATGGAGGCGCTGAAGGTGCCGCGTCAAGAGGCGCGGGACAGAGCCATGACCTTCGGCTGGACGCACGCCGCCGACTTGTTTGAATCGCACCTGGTGCCGGCCCGGCCGGTGTGACCGCAGCGCCCTTGCGAGGAGCGCGCGGAGGCTAGGTGATGCGCATCAGCGCCTGCCCCATGCGAATGCGCTGGCCCGTCTCAATGCCTGGGGCGAGTTCAAAGTGTCCCGGGGCAAACACCAAGATGGTGGAGCCGTGCTGGAACCAACCCAGCTCCTGGCCTTTGCTGGCCACGGCCTGGCAAGGCATCTCGTGCGCACCGCGCCACCGCAGATGCAGCAGCACATCGAGGAAGTGAAGCCGGATGCTGGCCACCAAGATGGCCGCCACGGGCACCAGCGCAATCGGGTCGCCGCTGGGGCGCAGCCGGGCGCGCAGCACCGCCCGTTCATTGCGGCAGAACAGCCGCTCCACCCGCTGCAGCGC
>CANGYC010000273.1 GCA_947457975.1 Comamonadaceae bacterium
GCCACAGCGCCGGCTTCCTCATCTGTTGCCGCGCCTGCATCGGCAGCCCCTGCCCCAGCCGCCAGCACGGAGCCCTTCCAGTACTTTGTGCAGGCTGGGGCCTACCGCACACCGGAAGATGCGGAGCAGCAACGCGCCAAGCTCTCGCTCATGGGACTGCAGTCCCGCGTGATCGAGCGCGATCAGGCCGGTCGCATGGTTTACCGTGTGCGGCTGGGACCATTCGAGCGCCGCGATGAGGCCGACAAGACGCGCGAGCGCCTCGACGGCAGCGGCATAGAGGCCGTGGTCGTGCGCATGCAGCGCTAGGCCCGACTCAATGACCAAGGGCCCCGAGCTGGGCCAACAAGGAGATCGACAGCATGTTGCGACGCGAATTCAACCGCTCGGCCGTGAAGGCCGCCACCCTGGCCGGCACAGCCCTGCTCGCGCCCAGCCTCTGGGCCCAGGGCCGCCCCCCCACCGAGGGGGTGGACTACCTCACCCTGAACAAGCCCGCCAGCACCGAGGGCCTGCCCGGCAAGATCGATGTGGTGGAGTTCTTCTGGTACAGCTGCCCGCACTGCAATACCTTTGAACCCCAGCTCGAAGTCTGGCTGGACAAGCTGCCCAAGAATGTGAACTTTCGCCGCATGCCGGTGATGTTCCGGCCCAGCTTCGAGCCCCAGCAGCGCCTCTATTACGTGATTGAGGCCCTGGGCAAGGTGCCGGAGTTGCACAAAAAGGTCTTCAACGCCATCCATGGCGAGAAGCAGACCCTGGACACGGTCGAGCAAATCACCGCCTGGATCAGCAAGCAGGGCCTGGACAGGGCCAAGTTCACGGAGCTCTACAACAGCTTTCCGGTGGTCACCAAGGCGCGCCGCGCGTCCCAGTTGCAGGAGCAGTACCAGGTCGACGGCGTGCCGTCCATGGGCGTGGCCGGCCGCTTCTTCACCTCGGGCTCGCTTGCCGGCAACATGCCGCGCGTGCTGCAGGTGGTGGATCACCTCATCGCCCAGGTGGCCAAGGGCGGCAAGGCCTGAGCAACTGTAGGCCCCCTGCCGCTGTCAGCCGCGCCCGGTGTCCTGCCCGGCGCGGCTTTTTCATGGGTTTTTCTGTGCGGATGCGCCAGCACCAGGTGCCGCGCAGGCCTCATCGGTGGCTACAATCAAACGCAATTTCAGCAAGATTCGTGCCTTAACCCATGACCCATCTTCTGCGCCCCTTTGTGACTGCCGTCCTCCTCAGCGGCATGTTCCTGTCTGCCTGGGCCGAGAAGGCTGACCGGGACAAGCCCATGAATGCCGAGGCCGACGCCATGCGTCACGATGACCTCAAGCAGTTCACAGTCTTCACCGGCAACGTGGTCATCACCAAGGGCACCATCCTCATCCGTGGCGCCCGCGTCGAGGTCACGCAGACGCCCGACGGCTACCAGCGCGCCCAGGTCACCGCCGCGCCTGGGCAGCTCGCCTATTACCGCAGCAAGCGCGATTTTGTGGAGGAGTACATCGAGGGCGAGGGCGAGGTCATCGACTACGACGGCCGCAGCGACACCGTGGTCTTCACCCGCCGCGCTGTGCTGCGCCGCTATGTCGGCGCCACCCTCGCCGACGAGACCACCGGCGCCATCATCCGTTACGACAACCTGGCCGATGTCTTCACCGTCGACGGCGCCTCGCGCACTGGGCCTGGCAGCCGCGTGCGGGCTCAGTTGTCGCCGCGCCAGGGGCCCGGTGCGCCCGTCGCCACCCCGCCGGCGGCGCCCGGCGGTCTCAAGCCCAGCACCACCCTGGGTGCGCCAGACAAGAAGTGAACAGCATGCCCGACGCCCTCGCCACTGCCCCGCTGGCCCCCCCGGCCGCCGCGGTGAGCAGCCGGCTGGAGGCCCAGGGCCTGAAGAAGTCTTACGGCAGCCGCCTCGTGGTGGAGGATGTCTCGCTCACCGTCAACAGTGGCGAAGTGGTGGGCCTGCTGGGGCCCAACGGCGCGGGCAAGACCACCTCCTTCTACATGATCGTGGGCCTGGTGCGTGCCGATGCCGGCCGCATCAGCATTGATGGGCAAGCCGTCGAGCGCCTGCCCATCCACAAGCGTTCGCGCATGGGCCTGTCCTACCTGCCGCAGGAGGCGTCCATCTTTCGCAAGCTCAGCGTCCAGGAGAACATCCGCGCCGTGCTCGAGCTGCAGCGCGATGAGGCCGGCAAACCTCTGACGGACGCCGAGATCGTGCGCCGCACCGATGCGCTGCTGCATGACCTGCGCGTCGAGCACATCCGCCAGTCGCCCGCCCCGGCGCTGTCGGGCGGTGAGCGCCGCCGCGTGGAGATTGCCCGGGCGCTGGCCAGCCAGCCCCGCTTCATCCTGCTCGATGAGCCCTTTGCCGGCATCGACCCGATTGCAGTGATCGAAATCCAGCGCATCGTCGGCTTTCTCAAGTCGCGCGGCATCGGCGTGCTGATCACCGACCACAACGTGCGCGAGACCCTGGGCATCTGCGACCGGGCTTACATCATCAGCGATGGCCATGTATTGGCCCGCGGCACACCCGCCGAGATCGTGGACAACGCCGACGTGCGGCGGGTCTACCTCGGCGAACATTTCCGGATGTGACGGCAGCTCTTCCATGAAGCAAGGCCTGTCGCTCCGCGTCTCCCAGCACCTGGCGCTGACGCCGCAGCTTCAGCAGTCCATCCGGCTGTTGCAGCTGTCCACGCTGGAGCTGAGCCAGGAGGTCGAGCAGATGCTCGACGAGAACCCCTTCCTGGAGGTGGCCGACGAGACCGCCCCGCGCGAGGAATTCGGGCTGGCCCAGGCCGATGCGCCGGTGAGCGCCGATGCGCAGGATTTCGAAGGCACGAGCGAGCCCTTCAGCAACGCCCCCACGAGCACCAGCACCAGCGAAACATCGGCCGACACCCCGGCCGCTGACGCCGACAGCGAGCCGCGCCTGGAAGACAGCTGGGAGGGCGACGGCTCGGTGGACACCGCGCCCGACGACAGCGAGTGGGGTGGCGACGCGCCGGCCCGCAAGAACAACAACGACGATGACGAGCAGGCCGACGCCATTGAGCTGGCCCGCAGCCAGGACACCTTGCAGCAGCACCTGCACCGCCAGATGCTCTCATTGCGCCTGTCGCAGGAAGACCGCGCGGCCCTGCATTTCCTCATCGAGTCCCTGAACGACGACGGCTACCTCGAAGACCCCATCGAAGAGCTGGCCGCAGGCCTGGCCGGTGACGACCTGGAGGAGCTCGAAGAACTCCAGCACCGCTTCACCACCGCCCTGGGCCTGCTGCAGAACATGGACCCGCCCGGCGTGGGCGCGCGCCACCTCGGCGAATGCCTGAGCCTGCAGCTGCTCGATGAGCGCAACACCGAGGAGACCCGCGCCGCCCTGGCCATCTGCAAGCAGCCCATGGAGCTGCTGGCCAAGCGCGACGTCA
>CANGYC010000274.1 GCA_947457975.1 Comamonadaceae bacterium
GCCGTCATGGAAAAGCTCGCGCCTCTGGGCCCGGTCTACCAGGCCGGCACGCTCAGTGGCAACCCGGTGGCCACCGCCTGCGGCCTGGCCACGCTGCGCGAGATCAGCCGGCCGGGCTTTTTTGAGGCCCTAGGCGCCAAAACCCAGCGCCTGGTGAGCGGCCTGACGTCCGCCGCCCATGAGGCAGGCCTGCCTTTTTGCGGTGACAGCCAGGGCGGCATGTTCGGCTTCTTTTTGTTCAATGAACTGCCGCAGAACTACGCCACCGTCATGACCACCGACGGCCCGAAGTTCAACGCCTTCTTCCACGCCATGCTGGACGCGGGCGTGTACTTTGCACCGGCGCTCTACGAAGCCGGCTTCGTGAGCGCTGCGCACACCGACGCCGATATTGACGCCACGGTGGCTGCGGCGCGGGCGCACTTTGCCAAGGGCTGATCAGGCGCCGACCAGCCTTCGCTGGCAATGCGCCAGCAGCCCCTCCACCCCATCCTCCACCAGGTCGAGCACGCGCTCGAAGTCATCGGGGCCACCGTAGTACGGGTCGGGCACCACGGTGTCTGAATGCTGGCGGAAGAACTCGGCCAGCCTGCGCACTTTTTTCAGGTGCTCGGGCGGGCACAGGGCCTCGGTCAGAGACTGGTTGTCCCAGTCCATGGTGAGAATGAGGTCGAAGCGCTCGAAGTCTTCGTCCACCACCTGCCGGGCGCGCAAGGGCGCCAGATCGTAGCCGCGCAGGGCCGCATGTTTTTGCGTGCGCACATCAGGCGCCTTGCCTGGATGGAAGTTGTGGGTGCCGGCGGAGTCGACGGTGATGCGCTCGGCCAGGCCTGCGAGATGCAGCCGATGGCGCATGACGGCCTCTGCCGTGGGGCTGCGGCAGATGTTGCCCATGCAGACAAAAAGAAGGTTCATAGGCTGGACGATAGCGGGAAATGGGGCGGTTTGCCCCGGGTGGGGCCGCTGCCCTCACCCCTACCCTCTCCCAGGGGGAGAGGGAGGAAGACCGCGGTGCTGCGCCAATCCAGGGCCTGCTCCCCCGGCCGCTGAAACTACTCGGGCCGCTGGCCCTGCGCTGCACGCAGCTTGTCTTTTTTGCTAGGGCGCCTGCCCTTGATGCCGCCGTTGCCCGGCGCCGCCGGGGGCGGCTCGTCCAGAGCTTCAAAGCCCGGCTCCACCTCCAGGGCCAGCTCGAGGCGCTCACGCTTTCGAATCAAGGCCCAGTGGGCCTGCGCGTGGGCCGTGACAAAGCTCAGGGCCTGGCCGCTGGCACCGGCACGGCCGGTGCGGCCGATGCGGTGGGTGTAGTCGGTGGCCGAGCGCGGCAGGTCGTAGTTGACGACCACCGGCAGCGCCGCAATATCAATGCCGCGCGAGGCGAGGTCCGTGGTCACCAGCACGTTCAGGCGCCCTGCCTTGAAGGCCTCCAGCACCTGCTGGCGGCCGCCCTGGCTCATCTCGCCATGAAAGGCGGTGGCCTGGATGCCGGCCTTGTACAGCTTGCTCGCCACGTGCTCGCAGGCATAGCGCGTGGCCACGAACACGAGCACACGCTCCCAGCCGTGGGCGGCGATGAGGTGGCGCAGCAAAGACGTGCGCTTGCTCTCATCGACCGCAATCGCCCGCTGATGAATGTCAGGCGCCTGTGCCTCCAAGGCCTCCACCGTCAGGCGGCAGGGCTCGCGCAAGAGGCTGTGGGCCAGGGCCTGCACGGCCTCGTCAAAGGTGGCTGAAAACAGCAGGGTCTGACGCTGCGCAGGCAGCAGCGCGAGTACGCGATGCAGTTCGTCGGCAAAGCCCAGGCTCAGAAGGCGGTCGGCTTCGTCCAGCACCAGGTGCTGCACCTCAGCCAGATGCACGGCGCGGTGTTCCACCAGATCAAGCAGGCGCCCTGGGGTGGCCACCAGCATGTCGGCACCACCGCGCAGGCCCATCATCTGCGGGTTGATCGACACGCCGCCATACACCTGCGCCACCTTCAGGCCCAGGGGCTGGGCCAGGGCCGAGAGCACCTTGCCCACCTGCACAGCCAGCTCGCGCGTAGGCACCAGCACCAGGGTGCGGATGGGGCGGCGGTAGCCGATATGGCGGGCCTGGCTGGCAAGCTGCAAGTCCACCAGTGGCAAGGCAAAGGCCAGCGTCTTGCCCGAGCCGGTGGGTGCGGTGGCCCACACGTCGCGGCCCTGGCGCACGGCAGGCACGGCCTCGGCCTGGATGGGGGTGGGGGCCAAGAGCCCCATGGCGCGGGCGGCGCGCTGGAGCGCGGGGCTCAGGCCGAGGTGGTCAAAGGTCAAGGGGAGCCGATTCGCAGGGCATCAATGGCGGAAGTGGCGCACGCCCGAGAACACCATGACCACGCCACGCTCGTTGGCCGCGTCAATAACCTCTTGGTCGCGCATGGAGCCGCCGGGCTGGATGACGCAGCTGGCGCCTGCGTCCACCACCACATCGAGGCCGTCGCGGAAGGGGAAGAAGGCGTCGCTGGCCACGGCCGTGCCCTTGAGGCTGAGCTTGGCGTGCTCGGCCTTGATGCTGGCGATGCGGGCCGAGTCCAGGCGGCTCATCTGGCCGGCGCCCACGCCCATGGTCATGCCGTCCTTGCAGAAGACGATGGCATTGCTCTTGACGTACTGCGCCACCTTCCAGGCGAACATCAAGTCGTCAAGCTGCTGCGGCGTGGGCTGCAGCTTCGTGACCACCTTGAGGTCAGCGCGCTGCAGCTCGTGGTTGTCAGCGCCTTGAATCAGCAGACCCGAACCGATGCGCTTGATGTCCTGGGTGTTGCGGGTGGCGGCCGGATTGGCGGGCAAGGAAATCTCCAGCACGCGCACATTGGCCTTGGCCTTGAAGATCGCCAGCGCCTCGGCACTGTAGGCCGGCGCCATGAGCACCTCGACGAACTGCTTGCTCACCGCCTCGGCCGCAGCTTGGTCAACCGGGCGGTTGAAGGCGATGATGCCGCCGAAGGCGCTGGTCGGGTCGGTCTGGAAGGCCTTGGCATAGGCCTCGTGGGCATCCTTGCCCACAGCCACGCCGCAGGGGTTGGCATGCTTGACGATCACGCAGGCTGGCGCCTCAAAGCTCTTGACGCATTCCCAGGCGGCGTCGGCGTCGGCGATGTTGTTGTACGACAGCTCCTTGCCCTGCAGCTGCTTGGCTGTGACCAGGGAGCCGGGGGCCGGTTGCAGGTCGCTGTAGAAGGCGGCGGTCTGGTGCGGGTTCTCGCCGTAGCGCAGGTCCTGCAGCTTGATGAACTGGCTGTTGCTTTGCGCGGGGTACTCGCTGCGCTGGGGAATGCCCTCGGCCTTCTCGAACGTGATGGACGAGAGGTAGTTGCTGATGGCGCCGTCGTACTGGCTGATGCGGTTGAACGCCGCCACCGACAGCGCAAAGCGTGTTTTCTCGCTGACTGCC
>CANGYC010000275.1 GCA_947457975.1 Comamonadaceae bacterium
AGCTGGGCTTCGTCGGACTGGCCACGGTGCCAGATGTCCTTGGACAGCGCGGCTTCCTGCTCTTTTTCCGTCAACACTTTTTCCATGGAAACCATGGCGGTGTTGCAGCGCGTGGCGAACTGGCCGTCTTCGTCGTACACATAGGCAATGCCGCCGCTCATGCCAGCCGCAAAGTTGCGGCCGGTCTTGCCGAGCACGGCCACGGTGCCGCCGGTCATGTATTCGCAGCCATGGTCACCCGTGCCTTCCACCACGGCGGTGGCGCCGGACAAACGCACGGCAAAGCGCTCACCGGCCACGCCGCTGAAGAAGGCCTCACCGGTGGTGGCGCCGTAGAGCACGGTGTTGCCCACGATGGTGTTCTTGACGGCCTCGCCACGGAAGTCGATGCTGGGGCGCACCACCACGCGACCGCCGGACAGGCCCTTGCCGGTGTAGTCGTTGGCGTCGCCGATCAGGTAGAGCGTGATGCCCTTGGCCAGGAAGGCGCCGAAGGACTGGCCGCCCGTGCCCTCGAGCTGGATGCGCAGCGTGTCATCGGGCAAGCCCTCGGGGTGGCGGCGGATCAGCTCGCCCGAGAGCATGGCGCCCACGGTGCGGTTGACGTTGCGTGCCACTTCCATGAACTGGACCTTCTCGCCTTTATCCAGAGCCGCCTTGGATTTGTCGATCAGGCGCATGTCCAGCGCCTTTTCCAGGCCGTGCTCCTGCTCGGCCACATGCAGGCGCGGCACGTCGGCAGGCACGACCGGCTGGTAGAACAGGCGGCTGAAGTCCAGGCCACGTGCCTTCCAGTGGGCGATGCCCTTGCTGATGTCGAGCAGGTCGGCACGGCCCACCAGATCGTCGAACTTGCGGATGCCCAGCTGGGCCATCAGTTGGCGCGCTTCCTCGGCCACAAAGAAGAAGTAGTTGACGACATGCTCGGGCTTGCCGGCGAACTTTTGGCGCAAGGTCGGGTCTTGCGTGGCCACGCCCACCGGGCAGGTGTTGAGGTGGCACTTGCGCATCATGATGCAGCCCTCGACCACCAGGGGCGCAGTAGCAAAGCCGAACTCGTCGGCGCCTAGCAGCGCGCCGATGACCACATCGCGGCCGGTCTTCATCTGGCCGTCGGCCTGCACACGGATGCGGCCGCGCAGGCGGTTGAGCACCAGGGTCTGCTGGGTTTCGGCCAGGCCAATTTCCCAGGGCGAGCCGGCGTGCTTGATGGACGACCAAGGCGAAGCGCCCGTGCCGCCGTCGTGTCCGGCGATCACCACGTGGTCGGCCTTGGCCTTGGCCACGCCAGCGGCAATGGTGCCGACACCGACCTCGGACACCAGCTTCACACTGATGGCCGCCTTGGTGTTGACGTTCTTGAGGTCGTGGATCAGCTGGGCCAGGTCTTCGATGGAGTAGATGTCGTGGTGCGGCGGGGGCGAAATGAGGCCGACGCCAGGCACGGAATAACGCAGGGCACCGATGTACTCGCTGACCTTGCCGCCGGGCAGCTGGCCGCCCTCGCCGGGCTTGGCGCCCTGGGCCATCTTGATCTGGATCTGGTCGGCCGAGACCAGGTACTCGGTGGTCACGCCAAAGCGGCCCGAGGCCACCTGCTTGATGCGCGAGCGCAGCGAATCCCCGTCTTCCAGCGGCAGGTCGACCTCGACCTGCTTGGCACCGATCACGCTCTTGAGGCTCTCGCCCTGCTTGATCGGGATGCCCTTGAGCTCATTGCGGTAGCGCGCCGGGTCCTCGCCGCCCTCGCCCGTGTTGCTCTTGCCGCCGATGCGGTTCATGGCAATGGCCAGCGTGGCATGGGCCTCGGTGGAGATGGAGCCCAGCGACATGGCGCCGGTGGCAAAGCGCTTGACGATTTCCTTAGCTGGCTCGACCTCGTCGATCGGGATGGCCTTGGACGGATCAATCTTGAACTCGAAGAGGCCGCGCAGGGTCAGGTGGCGGCGGCTCTGGTCGTTGATCAGCTGGGCGTATTCCTTGTAGGTGCTGAAGTTGTTGGCACGCGTGCTGTGCTGCAACTTGGCAATGGCGTCGGGCGTCCACATGTGGTCTTCGCCGCGGGCGCGCCAGGCGTACTCGCCGCCGGCGTCCAGCATGGTGGCCAGCACCGGGTCGTCGCCGAAGGCGGCGCGGTGCATGCGCAGGGCTTCCTCGGCGATCTCGAAGACGCCGATGCCTTCGACCTGCGAGGCCGTGCCGGTGAAGTACTTGGCCACGGTGGCGCGGTTCAGGCCGATGGCCTCGAACAGTTGGGCGCCGCAGTAGGACATGTAGGTCGAGACGCCCATCTTGGACATGATCTTCGACAGGCCCTTGCCGATGGCCTTGGTGTAGTTGTAGACCGCTTTGTCCGGGCCCAGATCGCCAGGCAGGCCAGCGGCCATTTCTTCCAGGGTCTCGATGGCCAGATACGGATGCACGGCCTCGGCGCCGTAGCCTGCCAGCACCGCGAAGTGGTGCACCTCGCGGGCCGAGCCGGTTTCCACCACCAGGCCAGCGGTGGTGCGCAAGCCCTCACGCACCAGGTGCTGGTGAATGGCGGAGAGCGCCAGGGCCGCGGGAATGGCCACCTGGGTGGCGCTGACGGCGCGGTCGCTCACGATCAGGATGTTCTTGCCGTCATGGATGGCGTCCACCGCCTCGGCGCACAGTGAAGCGAGCTTGGCTTCCACGCCTTCGTGGCCCCAGTCCATGGGGTAAGTGATGTCCAGGGTGTAGCTGCGGAACTTACCCTGCGTGAAGGTGTCGATGTCGCGCAGCTTGGCCATGTCGGCCTTGTTCAGCACGGGCTGGCTCACCTCCAGGCGCATGGGCGGGTTGACCTGGTTGATGTCCAGCAGGTTGGGCTTGGGGCCGATGAAGGACACCAGCGACATGACGATGGCCTCACGGATCGGGTCGATCGGCGGGTTGGTCACCTGGGCAAACAACTGCTTGAAGTAGTTGTACAGCGGCTTGTTCTTGTTCGAGAGCACGGCCAGCGGGCTGTCGTTACCCATGGAGCCGGTGGCTTCCTCGCCCAGCTGCGCCATGGGCGAGAGCAGGAACTTGATGTCTTCCTGGGTGTAGCCGAAGGCCTGCTGGCGATCGAGCAGCGAGAGGCTGGGCGCAGCGGCCGGCGTCTGGGCCGCGCGGGCCTGGACGTCATCGAGCTTGATGCGCAGGTTCTCGATCCACTGCTTGTAGGGCTTGCTGTGCGAGAGGTTGGCCTTGAGCTCCTCGTCGTCGACCATGCGGCCCTGCTCCAGATCGATCAGGAACATCTTGCCGGGCTGCAGGCGCCACTTGCGCACGATCTTGTGCTCGGGCACGGGCAGCACGCCGGATTCGGAACCCATGATGACGAGGTCGTCATCGGTCACGCAGTAGCGCGAAGGGCGCAGGCCATTGCGGTCCAGCGTGGCGCCGA
>CANGYC010000276.1 GCA_947457975.1 Comamonadaceae bacterium
GGCCGACTTGCCACCTCAGGACGGGCAGGCCCGCTTCAAGGTGCGTGCCTCAGCGGGCCCCCAACAGGGCCAGACCCAGGTGTGGACGGCCGCTCAGTACTGCGAGGAACTGCACCGCGCCAGCCGCCGCCTGGCCGAGGTCACGGGCCAGGCGCCGCTGCCCCTGTTTCGAGCGCCTGGGGGGAAAACCTCCCCGGCCCTGCTGCAAGCGGCCCAAGCCTGCGGCTACCAGCATGTAGGCTGGTCGCCAGCCGGCTTTCTGGGCGATGAACTCTCCAGCCAGACCCATCCCAATGCGCAACTGCTCGCCCGCGCGCTGGCCAACATCCGGCCGGGCGACGTGCTGATGGCGCATCTGGGCATCTGGTCGCGCCAGGACCCCTGGGCGCCTGCCGTGCTCGAGCCCTTGATCCTGGGTCTGAAGGCGCGCGGCTTTTGTTTTGCCACCTTGCGCGAGCACCCCAGCTACAAGCACTGGATCGCCACGCATCCGGCCCCTGCAGGGGCTCGCTCATGAACGAGTTGCTCACCACCCTGGCCGATGGCTTCATGGCTGCGCAGGCCACTGTATTCGAGGCCGCGGCCCCCTGGCTGTTTGAATTCGGGCTGGGCAACCTCCTGGAAGACGGCTACGCCGCCACGGGCTGGCTGCTGCTGGGCCTCATGCAATTGGTCGTGCTCTTGCTGGTGATTGGCCCTCTGGAGCGGCTGCGCCCCGTCGAGCCAGTGACCGACCGTGCAGCGGTGCGGGTGGACATGGTCTACACGCTGATCCATCGTCTGGGCTTGTTCAGGCTGGGGCTGTTTTTCCTGCTGGAGCCGCTGTTCAACAGCCTGTTCGGTGCCTGGCGAACGGCGGGCGGTCAGACCTTCCACCTCGACCAGCTCTGGCCCAGTGTGACCGACACCCCCTTGGTGAGCTTCCTGATCTACCTGGTGGCCTTTGACTTCATTGCTTACTGGCTGCACCGCGGGCAGCACGGTCTGCGGTGGTGGTGGCAATTGCACGCGCTGCACCATTCGCAGCGCCAGATGACCATGTGGAGCGACAACCGCAACCACTTTCTCGACGACATCTTGGTCGATGTGCTGCTGGTGCTGGCTGCGCAGCTCATTGGGGTGGGGCCGCAGCAGTTCATGGTGCTCATTGCCTTAGGCCAGCTCAGCGAGAGCTTCCAGCATGCCAATCTTCGCCTGGCCTTTGGCCGCTGGGGTGAGCGCTTGTGGGTCAGCCCGCGTTTTCACCGCTCGCACCACAGCGTGGCCGACGGTGACCATAACTTCGGCGTGCTGCTGCCCTGGTGGGACATGCTCTTTGGCACCGCCCGCTTTGAAGGCGGCTTTGGCCCCACCGGTGTGCGCGACCAGATCGAGCAGCAGCGCGACTATGGCCGCGGTCTGTGGGCGCAGCAGTGGCTGGGCCTCAAGCGCCTGGCCGGGCGGGACTGAGTCGGCACAGGAACACAGGCGCTCATGAAACTGGTGATCGATGCCTTCTGGCGCGCCGCGGTGTACTGCCTGCACCCGCGGGTGATCGCGCTGTCCTTTCTGCCGCTGGCACTCATGGTGCTGGCCGCGCTGGGACTGGGCTATGTTTTCTGGAACGACGCTGTCGATTTCATCCGCATCCAGCTCATGGGCTGGGCTTGGGTCGATTGGCTGGGCCAGTGGTTCAGCAGCTTGGGGCTCGATGGTCTGCGGCTGGTGCTGGCGCCGGCCCTGCTGCTGTTTGCCGCCATTCCCTTCATTGTGGTGGCTTCGCTGCTGGCGGTGGCTATGTTCATGATGCCGGCCATGGTGTCCCTGGTGAGCGAGCGGCGTTTTCACGGCCTGGTGCGCCGAAAGGGGGGCTCTTTCCTGGGCGGTCTGGCCTGGTCCATGGGCTCCACGCTGGCCGCCTGCCTGGCACTGCTCCTGTCGGTGCCCTTGTGGCTGGTGCCGCCGCTGGTCTTTATCTTGCCGCCGCTCATTTGGGGCTGGCTGACCTACCGGGTGATGACCTACGAGGCGCTGGCCGACCATGCCAGCGTTGAGGAGCGACAGGCCCTGCTGGCACAGCACCGCTTCAAGCTGCTGGGCATTGGCCTGATCACCGGCTACCTGGGCGCCTTGCCGAGCGTGCTCTGGGCCTCGGGCGCCATGTTCATCGCCATGGCCCCGGTGCTGGTGCCTGTGGCCATCTGGATCTACACCCTGGTCTTTGCGTTTTCGTCCCTCTGGTTCGTGCACTATGCCCTGGCGGCCCTCGCGCAGTTGCGCCGGCAGCGCGAAGGCGCAGGCCCCGTGGCCGCACAGGCCGAACACCTCGGTGATGCCCAACTGCCAGCGCCGGGCTCTGCCGGCGGCGATACTTCCAGCTGATCACGGCGCATGCCGAACCTTCCATTGGCGGCCCTGTGCCGCTGCAGCCCTTCCAGCCCATGACTCCCCATTTCGGCCTCATCATCGTCGGCGACGAGATCCTTTCCGGCAAACGTGCCGACAAGCACATGGCCAAGGCCATCGAGCTCCTCGGGACCCGCGGGCTCACGCTCAGTTATGCCCATTACGTGGGCGATGATCCGGCGCGCATCACCGGCACGCTGGCCCAGGCCTTCGAAGATGCCCGCGCGCGGGGCGACGTGGTTTTTTCCTGCGGCGGCATCGGCGCCACCCCGGACGACCACACCCGCCAGTGCGCGGCCAAAGCGCTGGGCGAGGACCTGCAACTGCATCCCGAGGCCGAACTGCTCATCATCGAGCGCATGAAGGACACGGCCCGAGAGCAAGGCGTGGCTTTCGACCCCGACCGGTCTGACAACGTGCACCGACTGAACATGGGTGTGTTCCCCACCAGCGCAGCCATCATTCCCAACCCCTACAACAAGATTCCGGGTTTCAGCTGCAGGGCCGGTGAGGGTGCCGTGCATTTCTTGCCGGGCTTTCCGGTGATGGCCTGGCCCATGATGGAGTGGGTGCTGGACACCCATTACGCACAGCACCAGCGCCAGAGCGCCAAGGTCGAGAAGTCGGTGATCGTCTTCGGGGCCATGGAGTCCACGCTGACCCCTTTGATGGAATCGCTCGAAGCCGTGCATCCCGCCATCCGCGTGTTCAGCTTACCCAGCGTGGACCATCCGCAGTACGGCCGCCATATCGAGTTGGGCGTCAAGGGCGAGGCGGCCGTGGTCGACGCGGCCTATGCGGATCTGCTGGCCGGGCTCAAGCGCTTTGAACTGACGCTTGGCCCCGAATTGGTGCGCTGACTGCTGGGCCGAATTGCCCCATTTTGGGGCTTTATTTGCCCTTTATTGGTGCGCATCACGCGCCGCCCTCCGGATTTTCATGGTTTCATCGCTTAAAACCGGTGCAGTTCGCGGCACAATGCGCGGTTGCGCTCGACGATGCCC
>CANGYC010000277.1 GCA_947457975.1 Comamonadaceae bacterium
CGGAATGAGGATGGTGCAGCCCGTGGTTTTGCGCGCTTCCAGGGCGCGGTGGGCGGCAGCCGCGTCAGCCAGCGCGAACTGCTGGTCGATCTGGATCTTCACCTGGCCGCTGCCCACCATGGCGAACAGCTCGTCGGCCATGGCCTGGCTGGCCTCGCGGTTGGCCAGGTGCGTGAACACCGTGGGGCGGGTGGCATGCAGCGAGCCCTTGGCCGCCAGCAGGTTGATGTCAAAGGGTGGCACCTTGCCCGAGGCATTGCCAAAGTTCACGGCCAGACCCAGAGGCTGAATCACGTCCAGCGACTTGATGAAGGTGTCGGCCCCCACGGAGTCGTACACCACCTTCACGCCCTTGCCGCCCGTGATGTCCTTCACACGCGCCACAAAGTCTTCCTTGGCGTAGTTGATGACATGGGACGCCCCATTGGCCAGTGCCAGGGCGCATTTCTCGTCCGAGCCAGCGGTGCCGATGAGCTGCAGGCCCAGGGCCTTGGCCCACTGGCAGGCGATCAGGCCCACGCCGCCGGCGGCCGCGTGGAAGAGCACAAAGTCGCCCGCCTGCAGGCCCGCCTGCGGCAAGGTGCGGCGCAGCAGGTACTGCACGGTGCAGCCCTTGAGCATCATGGCGGCACCGGTTTCAAAGGAAATGTTGTCAGGCAACTTGCACACCGAGAGGGCCGGCATGACGCGGGCTTCGCAGTAGCTGCCGGGCGGCTGGCTGGCATAGGCCGCGCGGTCGCCCACCTTCAGGTGCGTGACGCCCTCGCCCACGGCCTCGACCACACCCGCACCTTCCATGCCCAGGTTCAGCGGCAGCGGCAGGGCGTACAGGCCCGAGCGCTGGTACACGTCAATGAAGTTCAGGCCCACGGCCTTGTGGCGGATGCGGATCTGGCCCGGGCCGGGCTCACCCAGGGGCACCTCCACCAACTTCATGTTCTCGGGGCCGCCGTACTGCTCGATGCGTATGGCCTTGGTGCTCATCTGACTCATCTGGAAGGTCTCCTGTGCGTGCTTGAAAAGGTCTGTCAGGCCGGCGCCCAGGCGCCGGGACAGCCGCGATGGTGACATGAAACCGCCCAGTTCGCTGGGACCGCCCGAGCCGGCGCGGTACAGTCCCCATGATGTCTGCACGCCTGTCCCCCAGCACCCTGGTCCTGCTCACGATGCCGCCCCTGCTGTGGGCCTGCAACGCCCTGGTCGGCCGCTGGGCCCATGGCCAGGTACCGCCCATGACGCTGAACCTGCTGCGCTGGGTCATCGCCTTCCTCATCCTGCTGCCGCTGGCCTACCGGGTGCTGCGTCCGGGCAGTCTGCTGTGGTCGCACTGGCGGCGCATATCGGTGCTGGGGCTGCTGAGCATCGGCGCCTACAACGCCCTGCAGTACATGGCGCTGCAAACCTCCACGCCGATCAACGTCACGCTGGTGGCCTCCAGCATGCCGGTGTGGATGCTGGTGCTCGGGCGCCTGTTGCATGGCGTGCGCATCCAAGGCCGGCAGTTGCTGGGGGCCCTGCTGTCCATCATCGGCGTGCTGCTGGTGCTCAGCCGGGGCGACTGGGAGGTGCTCACACATTTCCAATTCGTGCCCGGCGACGGCTACGTCCTGCTGGCCACCCTGGCCTGGGCCCACTACAGCTGGATGCTGGCCCGGCCAGAGGAGCCCGCCGAGCTGCGGGGCGACTGGTCGGCCTTTCTCCTGGGCCAGGTTTTCTTCGGACTGGGTTGGTCCACACTGTTTACCGCAGGTGAATGGGCGCTGACGCCCGCGCACATGGTCTGGAGCTGGCCCGTGGTGGCCGCCATCGTGTTCATTGGCGCAGGCCCCGCCGTGCTGGCCTACCGCTGCTGGGGGGCAGGCATCCAGCGCGTGGGGCCGCAGACGGCCAGCATCTTCATCAACCTCACGCCGCTGTTCGCGGCGCTCTTGTCCACGCTCTTCCTGGGTGAGGCACCGCAGGGCTACCACCTGCTGGCCTTCGTGCTGATCGTGGGCGGCATCGTGGTGTCGTCGCGGGTTTCACGAGCTGCAAGGCCTTAGCGGCATCACAGGCCGGCGAAACCCGGCCACCAAAGGCTCAGAACGTCCCCGGATACGCCCCGCCGTCAAGCAGCAGGTTCTGCCCCGTGAGGTAAGCCGCCTGCTGGCTGCACATGAAGGCGCAGAACTCACCGAACTCCTCGGGCGTGCCGAAGCGCTGGGCCGGTATGGCCTTGCGGCGCACGTCGGCCACCTCGTCCAGGCTCTTGCCGCTTTTCTCGGCGTTGGTGGCGAAGTTGCTTTTCAGGCGGTCGGTATAGAAAGCGCCGGGCAGCAGGTTATTGATGGTCACGCCCTGGGCGGCGATCTTGCTGCGCGACAGGCCCGCCACAAAGCCCGTCAGGCCCGTGCGCGCGCCATTGGACAGGCCCAGAATGTCGATGGGCGCCTTCACGGCGCTCGAGGTGATGTTGACGATGCGCCCAAAGCCGCGCGCGGCCATGCCGTCCACCGTGGCCTTGATCAGCTCGATGGGCGTGAGCATGTTGGCGTCGAGTGCCTTGACCCAGGTGTCGCGGTCCCACTGGCGGAAGTCGCCAGGGGGCGGGCCGCCGGCGTTGGTGATGACGATGTCAAAGTCACGCCGCAGCGCCCACACCATGGTGCGACCGGCCTCGGTGGTGATGTCGGCAGCCAGGGCCTGCACCTGCGCGCCCAGCGCAGCCTCGGCTTTGAGCTGCGTGGCGGCGGCCTGCAGGGCCTCGGCACCGCGCGCGACGATGAGCACGTTCACGCCCTCGCGCACCAGCGCGCTGGCACAGCCATAACCCAGCCCTTTGCTCGCGCCGCACACCAGCGCCCATTTGCCTGCGATACCCAGATCCATGTGTGTTCTCCTTGTGGTTTGTTTAAAGGCTCGTGAAGGCAGCGGGCCACTCAGGCCCGGCTGCGCGTGAAAACATAAATTCCGGCGATCACCAGCGCCGTGCCGCCCAGGACCCAGCCCGTCATGGGCTCGCCGAGGATGAGCACGCCCATGAGGATGGTCGACATGGGCCCGATCATGCCCACCTGCGAAGTCAGGCTCGAGCCCAGGCGCTCGATGGCCATCATGATCATCAGCACGGGCGCCACCGTGCAGACCAGCGCATTGAGCAGGGACAAGGCCAGCACCTCGGGCGCCACCAGGGCAGCCGAGGAGGGGCGCAGCAACACGAACTGCACGATGCAGCACAGGCAGGCCACGGTGGTGGCCAGGCCCACCAGGCGGAGCGAACCCAGGCGCTGCACCAGCTCGCCGCTGTACACCAGATAAATTGCATAGCTCAGCGCACTGCCGAACACCAGCACGGCGCCGAGCACCACCTCCTGGCCCTGCAGGTGAATCTCGTGGCCAAACACCAGC
>CANGYC010000278.1 GCA_947457975.1 Comamonadaceae bacterium
AAGGCTATCGTCGTCATCAATCCGAACAACCCGACCGGTGCCCTGTACCCGGTCGACCTGCTGCGCGACATCGTCGAGATTGCGCGCCGCCACCAGCTCATCGTCTTCGCCGACGAGACCTACGACAAGACGCTGTACGACGGCGCGACGCACACGAGCATCGCGTCGCTGGCCGATGACGTGCTCTTCGTCACTTACAACGGCCTGTCGAAGAACTACCGCTCCTGTGGCTATCGCGCGGGCTGGATGGTGGTGTCGGGCGACAAAAAGCCGGCCCGCGACTACATCGAAGGCCTGAACATGCTGTCTTCGATGCGCTTGTGCGCCAACGTGCCGGGCCAGTGGGCGATTCAAACCGCCCTGGGCGGTTACCAAAGCATCAAGGACCTGGTGAAAGAAGGCGGTCGCCTGCGCCGCCAGCGCGACCTCGCGCACCAACTCATCACGGCCATTCCGGGGGTCACCTGCGTCAAGCCCAGCGCAGCGCTGTACATGTTCCCCCGCCTGGACCCCAAGATGTACCCCATCGAGGACGACCAGCAATTCATTCATGAATTGCTGCAAGAGACCAAGGTGCTGCTGGTGCAAGGCTCGGGCTTCAACTGGCCCGAAACCGATCACTTCCGAATCGTTTTTCTGCCGCATGAAGACGACCTGCGCGAGGCCATCCAGCGCATCGCCAAATTTCTTGAAACCTACCGACTACGACACGCATCATGAAACCCATCCAAGTAGGCCTTTTGGGCATCGGCACTGTAGGGCGCGGCACCTTCGAGGTGCTGCAACGCAACCAGGAAGAAATCCAGCGCCGTGCGGGCCGTGGCATTGAAATCAGCATGGTCGCCGACCTGGACACGGCGCGTGCCCAGTCGGTCGTGGGTGCCGCCGCCAAGGTGGTGGCGGACGCTCGCGAAGTCATTGCCAACCCCGACATCGACATCGTCATCGAACTGATTGGCGGCTATGGCATTGCGCGCCAGTTGGTGATGGCGGCCATCGATGCTGGCAAACATGTGGTCACCGCCAACAAGGCTTTGCTGGCTGTGCATGGCACCGAAATTTTCGAGGCCGCCCGCCGCAAAGGGGTGATGGTGGCGTTTGAGGCCGCTGTGGCCGGTGGCATTCCCATCATCAAGGCCTTGCGTGAAGGCCTGACCGCCAACCGCATTCAATGGATTGCCGGCATCATCAACGGCACGACCAATTTCATCTTGTCTGAGATGCGCAGCAAGGGCCTCGGGTTTGACGCAGTGCTCAAAGAGGCCCAGCGCCTGGGCTATGCCGAGGCCGACCCAACCTTCGACATCGAGGGCGTGGATGCGGCGCACAAGGCCACGCTGATGTCGGCGATTGCCTTTGGTATCCCGGTGCAGTTTGACAAGGCCCATATTGAAGGCATCACCCAGCTTGAGGCGCAGGACATCCAGTACGCCGAGCAGCTGGGCTACCGCATCAAGTTGCTGGGCATCACCAAGCGGGCAGCGCAAGGCATCGAGCTGCGGGTGCACCCCAGCTT
This sequence comes from Comamonadaceae bacterium, assembly GCA_947457975.1. GTDB lineage: Bacteria > Pseudomonadota > Gammaproteobacteria > Burkholderiales > Burkholderiaceae_C > Polaromonas. The sequence goes on from CANGYC010000278.1 coordinate 1,517, forward strand.
GGTGCCGGCCAAGCGCCTGATTGCCAACGTAGAAGGCGCGATGAATGCGGTGGTGGTGCAAGGCGATGCGGTGGGCACCACCTTGTACTACGGCAAGGGCGCAGGCAGCGAGCCGACCGCCAGCGCCGTGATTGCCGACCTGGTCGACGTGGCGCGGCTGCACACGGTCGACCCGCTCAACCGCGTGCCGCATCTGGCCTTTCAGCCCGGTGCCATGAGCAAGCTGCCCGTGCTGCCCATGGACGAGGTCTGCACCAGCTATTACCTGCGCCTGCGGGTGGCCGACGAGGCCGGAGTGCTGGCCCGTGTGACCGGCATCCTGGCCGACGCCGGCATCAGCATCGACGCGGTGCTGCAGCGCGAGGCCGACGAGGTGGGCGGCGAGGGCTCGACGCAGACCGATCTGATCATCTTGACCCACGACTGCGTCGAGGCCCGGATGAACCAGGCCATGGCCAAGATGCAGGTCTTGAGCAGCGTGCTCGCGCCCATCATCCGCATCCGCAAGGAGGAGCTGGCCTGATGCGCTACCTCTCCACCCGCGGCCATCCGGATCGCCGGCGCTTTTGCGAGATCTTGCTGGAAGGCCTGGCGCCCGATGGTGGCCTGTACCTGCCCGAAAGCTACCCTCAGGTGGGCGAGCGCTTGGCCGATCTGCGCCAGGTCTGGGCCACGCGTGGCTATGCCGACCTGGCCTTTGAAATTCTCAAGCTCTACATCGACGACATCCCCGAGGCCGACCTGCACGCCCTGTGCCGCAAGAGCTACACGCCAGAGGTCTTTGGCACGGCCGAAATCACGCCGCTCAAGAAGCTCGAAGACGGCCTTTATCTGCAAGCCCTGTCCAATGGCCCAACCCTGGCCTTTAAAGACATGGCGATGCAACTGCTGGGCCACTTGTTTGAATACGAGCTGGCACGCCGGGGTGAGGAGCTCAACATTTTGGGCGCCACCAGTGGGGATACCGGCAGCGCGGCCGAATATGCGATGCGTGGCAAACACGGGGTGCGGGTGTTCATGACCAGCCCGAAGGGCCGCATGAGTGCCTTTCAGCAGGCCCAGATGTTCAGCCTGCTCGACGAGAACATCCACAACATCGCCGTCGAAGGCGTGTTTGACGACTGCCAGGATATCGTCAAGGCTGTCTCGGCTGACTTGCACTTCAAGCGCAAGTACCGCATCGGCACGGTCAATTCCATCAACTGGGCGCGGCTGCTGGCGCAGGTGGTGTACTACTTCGCCGGCTACTTCCAAGCGACCGAGGCAGACACCCAAAAGGTGAGCTTTGCCGTGCCCAGCGGCAACTTTGGCAATGTCTGCGCCGGCCATGTGGCCCGCATGATGGGCCTGCCGATTGCGCAGTTGGTGGTGGCCACCAACGAAAACGACGTGCTCGACGAGTTCTTTCGCACCGGCATCTACCGGGTGCGGGGTTCGGCCGATACCCATGAGACCTCCAGCCCGTCCATGGACATTTCCAAGGCCAGCAACTTCGAGCGCTTCGTCTTCGACCTGCTGGGCCGCGATGCGGCGCTCACCCGCTCTTTGTTTTCCGATGCGCTCGCACGGCAGGGCTGCTTCGACCTGAGCGCCCACCCCGCCTTTGCCCAAGCGGCCAGCACCTATGGCTTTGCCAGCGGCAGGAGCACCCACGAAAACCGCCTGGCCACCATCCGCGATACCGATGCCCGCCTGGGTGTGGTGATCGATACCCACACCGCCGACGGCCTGAAGGTCGCGCGCGAGCACCTGCTGCCTGGCCTGCCCATGTTGGTGCTGGAAACCGCGCTGCCGATCAAA
>CANGYC010000279.1 GCA_947457975.1 Comamonadaceae bacterium
GCCGCCCAGCCCGAGTAGCTGTTGAGCATGGACACCACCACCGGCATGTCGGCCCCGCCAATCGGGATGATGATGAGCACGCCCAGCACAAAGGACAGCGCCAGCATCAGCAAAAAGGCGTTCCAGTTACCGGTGAACATGAAGTACACGCCCAGGGCCACGGTGGCCAGGCCCAGGGCCAGGTTCAGCATGTGCTGGCCTTGGAACACCACTGGCGCGCCCTGGAACAGACGGAACTTGTACTTGCCCGAGAGCTTGCCAAAGGCAATGACCGAGCCGCTGAAGGTGATGGCGCCGATGGCCGCGCCCAAGAACAGCTCCAGGCGGTTGCCGTAGGGAATCTCGGCCGTGCCCAGGCCTTGGGCCACGATGCCGAAGGCCGCCGGCTCCACCACCGCAGCCACGGCGATGAACACCGCGGCCAGGCCGATCATGCTGTGCATGAAGGCCACGAGCTCGGGCATCTTGGTCATTTCCACGCGCTGGGCCATGAAGGCGCCCGCTGCGCCGCCCACCACCAGGCCCACAAGCACATAGCCCAGGCCCGAGGCCGAGCCCGACAGCTGCACGATGAGCGCCGCCGTGGTCACCACGGCAATGGCCATGCCGGCCATGCCGAAGACGTTGCCGCGGATGGAGGTGGTCGGGTGCGACAGGCCCTTCAAGGCCTGGATGAAGCAGACGCTGGCAAGCAGGTACAGCAGGGTGACGAGGTTCATGCTCATTTCTGCTCTCCCGCGCTGGCCTTTTTCTCTTTCTTCTTGAACATCTCCAGCATGCGCCGGGTGACCAGGAAGCCGCCGAAGACATTGACCGCGGCCAGCGCCACGGCCAGCACGCCCATGGTCTTGCCCAGGGGCGTGACCGTCATGGCGGCGGCCAGCATGGCGCCCACGATGACGATGGCCGACACCGCATTGGTCACCGCCATCAGCGGGGTGTGCAGCGCGGGCGTGACGGTCCAGACCACGTGGTAGCCCACGTAGATGGCCAGCACGAAGATGATGAGGTTGATGATGGTGGGGGAGACCGCTTCCATGGCGTGAGGTCCTCTTGTTGTTGTGGTGTTGGAATTCGCGGCGGACTCAGGCCCGCAGCACCTGGCCGCCCTGGGCCATCAGGCAGGCGGCGACGATGTCGTCCTGCATGTCGATGTGCAGGCTGCCTTCCTTGTTCACGATGAGTTTCATGAAGTCCAGCAGGTTGCGTGCGTACAGCGCGCTGGCATCGGCCGCCACCAGGGCGGGCACATTGGTCTCGCCCACCAGCACCACGCCGTGCTTGGTGACGGTGCGGCCCGGCTCGGTGAGCGGGCAGTTGCCGCCTTGGGGCGCGGCCAGGTCCACGATGACGCTACCCGGCTTCATGGACTTGACCATCTCTTCGCTCACCAGCACCGGCGCGGGCCGGCCGGGAATGAGCGCCGTGGTGATGACCACATCGGCCTGTGCCACGCGCTTGGCCACCTCGGCCTTCTGGCGCTCCAGCCAAGACGGCGGCATGGGCTTGGCGTAGCCGCCCACGCCCTCGGCCGCGTCTTTTTCTTCTTGGGTCTCGTAAGGCACGTCAATGAACTTGCCACCCAGGGACTCGACCTGCTCTTTCACGCTGGGTCGCACGTCGGAGGCCTCGATCACGGCGCCCAGGCGTTTGGCGGTGGCAATGGCCTGCAGGCCCGCCACGCCCACGCCCAAAATCACCACCCGCGCGGCCTTGACGGTGCCGGCCGCGGTCATCAGCATGGGGAAAAAGCGCTGGTAGCGCTCGGCCGCCATCATGACGGCTTTGTAGCCGGCGATGTTGGCCTGCGAGGACAACACGTCCATGCTCTGCGCCCGGCTCGTGCGGGGCGCCGCTTCCAGGGCAAAGGCGGTCACGCCGGCCTGGGCCAGTCGCTCGAGGCCGGCGCGGTCAAAGGGGTTGAGCATGCCGATGACAACGCCGCCACTCTTGAGCAGTGGCACCTCAGATTCCTGCGGACAACGCACCTTGAGCACCAGCTCGCAGGCGTAGGCGCCTGCCGCATCCGTGATCTCGGCGCCGACCGCCACATAGGCCTCGTCGGGCGCACTCGCGGCCAGGCCCGCGCCGGCCTGAATCCGTACGGTGTGGCCCTGCGCCTTGAGTTTTTTGGCGGTTTCGGGCGTCACCGCCACACGCGTTTCCCCTGCCATCAATTCGGCAGGCACTCCAATCAGCATGGCCAACTCCTTTGGTGGCAAGCCTTGAGGCCTGCCCTGTTTTTTGCTGCCGGTGAGCTTACATGACTTTTCCTAGAGTTCCGGCGCGCCACGTATGACGTTTGAACCCTATGGAACCCGGGCGGTTTCGTGTCCGGCACGCAGCGCCGTCACCGACCAAGGTGCTGCCTGCCGGCCGGGTGCCTGTCGATTTACTTGGAGGTGGGCATCACGAACTCGGCGCCCTTGCCAATGCTCTCGGGCCAGCGCTGCATGATGCTTTTTTGCTTGGTGTAAAAGCGCACACCTTCTTCGCCATAGGCGTGCATGTCACCGAAGAGGCTCTTTTTCCAGCCGCCAAAGCCATGCCAGGCCATGGGCACGGGAATCGGCACGTTGATGCCCACCATGCCCACCTGGATGCGGCGGCTGAACTCGCGCGCCACGTTCCCGTCGCGGGTAAAGCAGCTCACCCCGTTGCCAAACTCGTGCGCATTGATCAGGTTCACCGCTTCGGCAAAGTCTTTGACGCGCACGCAGGAGAGCACGGGCCCGAAGATCTCTTCTTTGTAGATGCGCATCTCGGGTGTGACGTGGTCAAACAGCGTGCCGCCCATCCAAAAACCCTGGTCGCAGCCCGGCCCGGCCTGCGCGCCCTGGAAGCTGCGGCCGTCAACCAGCAGCTGGGCGCCTTCCTTGGCACCTTGCTCGATGTAGCCGGTGATGCGCTGGTGCGCCGCGGCCGTGACGATGGGGCCCATCTCGGCGTCGAGCTCGGTGCCGTTTTTCACTTTCAAGGTGCGCGCCCGCTCGGTCAGCAGGGGGATAAGCTTGTCGCCCACGTCGCCCACCAGCACGGCCACCGAGATGGCCATGCAGCGCTCGCCGGCCGAGCCGTAGCCCGCGCCCACCAGCGCATCGACGGCCTGCTCCAGGTCGGCGTCGGGCATCACCACCATGTGGTTCTTGGCGCCGCCCAGGGCCTGCACGCGCTTGCCGTGGCGGGCGCCCGTCTCGTAGATGTAGTTGGCAATGGGTGTGGAGCCCACAAAGGAGATGGCCTGCACGTCGGGGTGCACCAGCAGCGCGTCCACGGACTCCTTGTCGCCTTGCACCACGTTGAACA
>CANGYC010000280.1 GCA_947457975.1 Comamonadaceae bacterium
ACAGAAGCACCTTGGTGTCGTAGTTGGCCGCGTTGATGAAGGTCTTGAGCAGGTGAATCGAGCTGATGCCGATGATGGCTGTGGCCAGCTTGACCTTGAGCACCGAGGCGTTGACATGGCTGAGCCACTCGGGCTGGTCGGGGTGGCCTTCGAGCGCCATCCGGCTCACGAAGGTCTCGTAGCCGCCCACAATCACCATGATGAGCAGGTTCGAAATCATGACCACGTCGATGAGTGCGAGCACCACCAGCATGATGACCGTCTCGTTGAGTGCGGTCAGTGGCACGTCGGACTTGTAGCCGATGCTCGTCACCAGCGCCTGCAGCGCCGCCTGGCTGCCAAACACCGCCTCGATCAGGTGCATCAGCTCGACCAGGAAATGGTAGACGTACACACCTTGCGCGGCGATCAGCCCGATGTACAGCGGCAACTGCAGCCAGCGGCTGGCGAAGATGAAGCGGGGCAGGGGCCGCATGGAGGCGCGGCCGGGTTGCACAGGATCGGACATGGCTTTTGGGAGGGGGTAAAACGCAAATTGTAGGGCCTGACCCTAATGGCCAAGTGTGGCTGAGCCTGTGTAAGCTCGCTGCCAGTCAGTGGCTTGTAAGTGGCTCGGCTGACAGTTCGTCTTGCAAGATGCAAGCCCATCAGAGGAGACAAGTTCCATGAGTACCCCTTCGTCCGCGATCGAGTCCGTTTTGGTTGAAAACCGGGTGTTCCCGCCGCCGGCAGCCGCTGTCGCTTCGGCCCGTGTATCCGGCATGGCCGCCTATGAGGCGCTGTGCCGCCAGGCCGATGCCGATTTCCAGGGTTTCTGGGCCCAGCATGCCCGCGACAACCTGATCTGGCACAAGCCCTTCACCCAGGTGCTCGACGAGTCCAACAAGCCTTTCTACAAGTGGTTTGCAGACGGCCAGCTCAACGCGTCTTACAACTGTCTGGACCGTCATCTGGGCACGCCCACCGAGAGTCGCAACGCGATCATCTTTGAAAGCGATGACGGCAAGGTCACGACCGTGACCTTCAAGGAACTGCACGCCAAGGTGTGTCAGTTCGCCAACGCCCTCAAAGCCATGGGCGTGACCAAGGGCGACCGCGTGGTGATCTACATGCCCATGACCATCGAGGGCGTGGTGGCCATGCAGGCCTGCGCCCGCATTGGGGCCACCCACTCGGTGGTCTTTGGTGGCTTTTCAGCCAAGAGTTTGCAGGAGCGGATTCAAGACGGTGGCGCGGTGGCGGTGATTACCGCCAATTACCAACTGCGCGGCGGCAAGGAGCTGCCCCTGAAGTCCATCGTCGACGAGGCCCTGGACCTGGGCGGCTGCGGCACCATCAAGAACGTGGTGGTCTACCAGCGCACTGCCACCGCCTGCAAGATGGTGGCCGGGCGTGACCGCACCATGGCCGAGGTGCTGCAGGGTCAATCGAGCGACTGCCCCGCTGAAATGGTCGATGCCGAGCATCCGCTGTTTATCCTCTACACCTCGGGTTCGACCGGCAAGCCCAAGGGCGTGCAGCACAGCACGGGTGGCTACTTGCTTTGGGCCAAGATGACCATGGACTGGACCTTTGACATCCGGCCCAGCGATGTGTTTTGGTGCACCGCCGACATCGGCTGGATCACGGGCCACTCGTATGTCGCCTACGGCCCTCTGGTGGCTGGTGCCACCCAGGTGGTGTTTGAGGGCGTGCCCACCTATCCGGATGCTGGCCGCTTCTGGCAGATGATTGAGCGTCACAAGGTCACGGTGTTCTACACCGCGCCGACCGCCATCCGCTCGCTGATCAAGGCCGCCGAGGGCGATGCCAAGGCACACCCCAGCCGCTCTGATCTGAGCAGCCTGCGCATCCTCGGTTCGGTCGGCGAGCCGATCAACCCCGAGGCCTGGATGTGGTACCACAAGCACGTGGGTGGCGAGCGCTGCCCCATCGTCGACACCTTCTGGCAAACCGAAACCGGTGGCCACATGATCACGCCGCTGCCCGGTGCCACCCCGCTGGTGCCTGGCTCCTGCACCTTGCCCTTGCCCGGCATCGCAGCGGCCATCGTCGATGAGCAGGGCAACGACATGCCCAACGGCTCGGGCGGCATCTTGGTCGTCAAAAAGCCCTGGCCTTCGATGATCCGCACCATCTGGGGCGACCCGGAGCGTTTCAAGAAGAGCTACTTTCCCGACGAGCTCAAGGGCTATTACCTGGCCGGTGACGGCGCAGTGCGCAGTGCCGACCGCGGCTACTTCCGCATCACCGGTCGCATCGACGACGTGCTCAATGTTTCGGGCCATCGCATGGGCACCATGGAGATCGAATCGGCGCTGGTGGCCAAGACCGATCTGGTGGCCGAGGCCGCTGTGGTCGGGCGCCCCGACGACCTCACCGGCGAGGCCATCGTCGCTTTTGTGGTGCTCAAGCGCTCGCGCCCGACCGGCGAGGAGGCCAAGGCCATTGCCAAGCAGCTGCGCGACTGGGTGGGCAAGGAGATCGGCCCGATCGCCAAGCCCAAGGACATTCGTTTTGGTGACAACCTGCCCAAGACCCGCTCGGGCAAGATCATGCGCCGTCTGCTGCGCGGCATCGCCAAGGGCGAGGCCATCACGCAGGACACCTCGACGCTGGAAAACCCGGCCATCTTGGAGCAGTTGGCGCAGAACAACTGAGCGCCCTAGACGCCTGGGCGGCGCCGATAAGAGATCGGCCCGCCCAAGAAAAAGCCCGCTCTTGCAGCGGGCTTTTGTCTCAGTGGGCGCCGATTATTTTTGCGCCATGATCCAGCTCACCAGCTTTTGGGCGTCGGCCTGGGTGACCTGCGGATTGGCCGGCATGGGCACTGCGCCCCAGGCGCCCGATCCGCCCTTGATGATCTTCTCAGCCAGCCTGGCGGCCGCATCTTTTTGACCGCCGTACTTCTTGGCGATGTCTTTGTAGGACGGTCCGACCAGTTTTTTGTCGACTGCGTGGCAGGCCATGCAGTTTTTGGACTGCGCCAGCGCCTGGTCGGCGCGGGCGCCGGCTGACAGGGTGAGGGTGAGAACACCAGCGGCGAGCAAGACAGCGGATTTCATCGATCTGGACTCTGTGAGATGGGGTTGAGGGTAAGCGTTTTGCCGAGACGCTACCGTCCAGGCGCTCGGATTGTTGCCGAACTTTGAGGTCTTGGAGGCTTGACCCTGCTACCCGGAGGGCCTGCACGAACAGCCATCGCCCCGAGGGCGGCGCTCCTACAACCCTGCTGGGCCCGCAGGGTGCGGATTTTGTGGGAGCCGCGCCCTCGCGGCGATCGGTCTTCAATCGCGTTGG
>CANGYC010000281.1 GCA_947457975.1 Comamonadaceae bacterium
AGTGGCGCAGCCGCCAGGAATGGGCGGGCGAGGGCGTGCAGCTCATGGGCCATCCCACGCAGGCCTGGAGCGTGGCCTTTCATGCCCAGCCCCTGCCCCTGGAGCCCGGGCCGCTGCACCGCTGCGTGCAGGTGGTGGCCGTGGACACGCTAGAGGACCTGCCGCCCTGGCTCGACGGTCGGCGGCGGCACCTGCAGACCGTCGGGCTGGCGGTGTCGCCCCAGCGGCTGCAGCCCCTCGCAGGCCTGCTGGCCGGCTGCGGGGTCACGCGCCTGTGCGCCCTGGGGCACATGCCCCTGCCCGCGCCGGGCTGGCACAACGATGGCCGCCCCAGCCTGCTGGACCTGGTGAACCTGGTCGACCTCGAAGCCTCGGCCGAGACCCTGGCCGAGACCCTGAGCACGTATGAACCCTGAGCCGCTGCTGCATCTGCAAGGCGTGCGCTTTGCCTACCCCGGCGGGCCCGAGCTGCTGCAAGGCATCGACCTGCCCTTGCACGCCGGCCAATGCCAGGTGCTGCTGGGCCGCAGTGGCTGCGGCAAGAGCAGCCTGCTCAAGCTCGCCGCAGGCCTTGTGTCGCCCAGCGCCGGCGAGGTGCGCTGGCGCGGGCAGGCCGTGCGCGGCCCCGGCCCCGAGGTGGCGCTGGTGTTTCAGCGCCCCACCCTGCTGGACTGGCTGAGCGTGCTCGACAACGTGCTGCTGCCCCTCTCGCTGCACCGGCGCGTGCAGGCCCAGGACCGTGCGCACGCCCTGCAATGGCTCGAACGCCTGGGCCTGGCGGGCTTCGCGCAGCGCGCCCCCAGCCAGCTCTCGGGCGGACAACAAAGCCGCGTGGCCATTGCCCGCGCCTGGATGCAGCGCCCGGCCCTCTTGTGCATGGACGAGCCCTTTGCCGCGCTGGATGCCCTCACCCGGGAAGAACTGCAGCAGGACCTGCTGGCCGTGTGTGCCGAGCAGGGTACGGCGGTGCTGTTTGTCACCCACGACCTGCACGAGGCCGCCTTCCTGGGCGAGCGCGTGAGCCTGCTGCACGCCGGCCGGCTGGCGCCTGGCGTCGAGCTGCAGGAGCCGCGGCCGCGCAGCGCCCGCTGGCGCGAAGCGCCCGCCTTCCACGCCGCCTGCGCGCAGCTGCGCCGCGCCCTGGAGGCCTGCACATGAAACGCTGGACCGACGCCGCCGTCTCCCTGGCCCTGGGCGGAGCAGTGTTGTTAGCCTGGGAGCTGGCCACCCGGGCCTGGGCGATGTCGGCCCTGGTGCTGCCCGCCCCTTCGGCCATTGCACAGGCCTTGCTGCGCGGGCTTCAGACCGGCTACTGGTGGCCCCACATCGGCCAGACCCTGCTGGGCGTGGCCCTGGGCCTGACCGCCGGCGGCTTGCTGGGCTTTGGCAGCGGCCTGCTGCTGGGCACGCAGCCGCGGCTGCGGCGCTGGCTCACGCCCTACCTGCTGGTGAGCCAGCTCACGCCCAAGCTGGCGCTGGCGCCGCTGTTCATTCTGTGGTTTGGCTTCGGCACCTGGCCCACGGTGGTGATGACGGCCCTCATCTGCTTTTTCCCGCTGTTGGAAAACACCCTGGCCGCGCTGGACCAGACCGACCCGCAGCAGCGCGAGCTGCTGCGCGCCCTGGGCGCCAGCCGCTGGCAAACGCTCTGGCGCCTGCAGGTGCCCGCTGGCCGCCACACCCTGGCCGCCGGCCTGCGCGTGGCACTGGTGCTGGCCTGGGTGGGCACGGTGGTGAGTGAATTCATCAGCGCGGGCCGGGGCCTGGGCGCCGTGATCATCGGCGCGCAAGGCGCCATGGACACCGCGCTGCTCTTTGCCGCGCTGGTGCTGATCGCTGCGCTGGGCGTAGCCTCGTACGGTCTGCTGCGCATGCTGGAGCAGCGCTGGTGCTGGCCTGAACGGCGTTTGCAATAACTAGAAGGATGTCCATGTTTCATTCCCATGTCCTGCCCACCCGGCGACGCCTGGTGGGTCTGCTCGCGCTGGCGGCCCTTGTGCCCACGCGGAGCCAGGCCCAGACCAAAGCCCTGGAGCGCGTGGTCATGGCCGGCTGGAGCAAGCCGATTTCTGAAATCACCCACCTGCTGGCCGAGCCGGACAAGGGCTTCTTCAAGGCTCAGGGCCTGGAGTTCGTGTACCTGCCCGGCGCCGGCGGCGGTGATGCGCTGCGCAACCTGCTCAGCGGCCAGGCCGATGTGGCCTTCACCGACCCGGGCTCGCTCTATGCGGCCCTCGACAAGGGCGAGAAGCTGCGCGTGATTTACGACGTCTACCCGCAGAACGTGTTCAACGTGGTCTCGCTCAAGAGCCGCAACCTCACCCGCGTGGCCGACCTCAAAGGCAAGCGCATCGGCGTCTACAGCCTCTCCAGCGGCACACGCCAGAACCTGCAGGTGCTGCTGCACACGGCGGGCCTGACGGAGCAGGACGTGACCATCGTGCCCACCGGCCTCTTGAATTTCGCGCCGCTCATGCAGGGCCAGGTGGACGCCACGGCCGCCACCGACACCGGCCTGCTGGTGGGCCGCCAGCGAGGCCTGGGCGAGGTGAACGTGATGGAGGTGCGCCAGCACCTGAACCTCACCAGCGACGTGCTGGTGGTGCGCGAAGAAACCTACCAAAGGCAAAAACCCCTGCTCAGGCGCTTTCTCAAGGCCTTCCAGGACAGCGCGCTGTGGATGCAGCGCCAGCCCGAAGAGGCCGCGCGCCTGGCCGTGCGCCACGCCATCGATGGACAGAACGAAGCCACCAACCTGGAGGTGATCCGCCTGCGCAACGCCAGCAGCACCTCGGCGCTGACACAGCGCCAGGGCCTGGGTGCCATCGACACGGCCACGCTGCAAAAAGGCGTGCAAGCCTACCGGGCCATCGGCCTGATTTCGCGCGATCTCTCGGTGGCCGACTTCGTGGCCAGCGACCTGCTGCCGGGCAAGCCATGAGCCGCCTCTTTGAGCAGCAGACCGTGCTGGTGACCGGCGCCAGCCGAGGGCTGGGTGCGGCCATCGCCGAGGCCTTTGCGCGCGAAGGCGCCATGGTGGTGGTGAACTACCGCGAGCTTGCCGAAGCGGCGCAGGCCGTGGTAGCCCGCTGCGAAGCGCATGGCGTACCGGCCTGGGCCCTACAGGCCGATGTGCGCGACGCCGCAGCGGTGCAGGCCCTGGTGGCGCAGGTGCAGGCGCTCACGGGCGGCATCGACGTGCTGGTCAACAACGCCTTTGCCCCTTACCGCTTCGATCCGGACACCCGCGCACGCTTTTGGGAAACCCCTTGGTCGGCCTACCAG
>CANGYC010000282.1 GCA_947457975.1 Comamonadaceae bacterium
AACCTGGTGTCCAACGCCATCAAGTACACCCGCAGCGGTGGAGTACAGGTGCTGCTGGAGCGCCAAGGCGATGAATTGATCTTGTCGGTCCAGGACAGCGGCATGGGCATCAAGCCCGACAAGCTGGGGCTGATTTTCAAGGAGTTCGTGCGTCTGGAAGGCGCGGAGTCGGGCACCGAAGGGCTGGGCCTGGGCCTGTCGATCGTGCGCCGCTATGCGATCTTGCTCAAGCACAGCTTGTCTGTGCGTTCGGAGCCTGGCCAGGGCTCGTGTTTTTCCATCAAGGTGCCGGTGATTCTGACCGAGGTCAGCCCGGAAGAAACCCTGGCGCTGTCGCACTCGGCCGATCGGCGGCTGGCGGGCCTGAGGGTGGTGGTGGTCGACAACGTGGACCTGGTGCTCAGCAGCATGGTCCGAACCCTTTCGGCCTGGGGCTGCCAGGCCCATGCAGCACGCTCACTGTCGGAGGCCATGGACGTGGCCCGGCAGCACCCGCTGGACCTGATCATCAGCGACTTTCACCTGGGTGACGAAGAGCCCGATGGTCTGATGCTGATCAACACGCTGCGAACGCTGGTCGATCCCACCCGCACCCAGGTGCCGGCCTTGTTGATGACTGGCGATGTGTCCGGACAACTCGAGAGCGAGGCCGGCCGCTGTGAGGTGGGCATTCTGCACAAGCCCGTGCGACCAGCCGTGCTGCAAAACCGCCTGATCGATCTGCTGCAAAGACCGCTGCCACCGCGAACGCAAGGCCCCGTGCTTGACAGCACCTCAGCTGCATCCGTTTCGAAGTGAAGCCGCGTCACCGTCTGCTCCATTTGTTCCGCTCATGATCCAGAACCCGCCCCAGCCCTCCTACCTTGGCCACCAGCTCCACCGTGTCTATGCCTGGCTGCAGGCCTGGAAGAGCGCTAAGTCCGGGGACGTGGAGACCGAATACCTGCGCAGCTTGTTTCGCAGCCACATCTCCAACAGCCCCGTCTGCATCTTCGCCACCCTGCTCCTCTATGCCTCGGCCCAGCAGCTGCCAGCAGGCAATGCCACCTTGTATTGGGTGGTGGCCAATGTGGCCTACCACAGCATCCGCACCCTGGTGGGGCTGGCCTACTTGCGCCGGCTCGGCCGCCGTTCGCAGGAGTTGCGCTACTGGGGCCTGCTGAGCTTCTTGCTGCAGGCCCTCGATGGCGCGCTCATCCTGTCGCTGGCCTTGTTCATCTACCCGCACCTGGACCCCCTCGGGCAGGTCATCCTCTTGATGGCCTGCCTGATCATTGTGGGCAGCACGGCCACCAGCTTGGCTTGGCGCTGGGCCAGCATGGCGGTGTTTGCACCGCCCGCCTACCTGGGTTTTGCCTGGGCCAGCTGGTCGGTGGACCATATGTACGCCCACCAGGTGTCTGTGCTGGTGCTCATGTTCTTCGTTCTGTACCTGTTCCAGGCCTTCAACCACCGCGCCGCGGTGACGCAGGCCCTGGACCTGGCGCGGCGCAATGGCGAGCTGGCCCGCGGCCATGGTGAGCTGGCGGTGGAGTTGCAGCTCAAAAACATTGAATTGCAGGAACTCGCCAGCGCTCGCAGCCGTCTGCTGGCCACGGTCAGCCATGACCTTCGGCAGCCTTCGCATGCCATCGGGCTGCTGTGTGAACGCATGATCCAGGATCCCAACCCCGTGCAGTTGCCGCAGGCCCTGCGCGACCTCAACGAGCTGAGCCAGTCGCTGAGTGCCTCACTCACCACGCTGATGGACCTCACCCGCCTGGATGCCGGCCTGGTTCGGGCCAACTTTGAACCGGTCTTGCTCGGTCAGGTGCTGCTTCGCCTGGAGGCTGAGTTCTCGGCCTCGGCCAAGAACCGAGGCATCGAGCTTCAGGTGGCCAACTCCCCGCTCTGGGTCCGCACCGACCCGGTGCTGCTGCACGGTGTGCTGGCCAATCTGCTGTCCAACGCCATCAAGTACACCCGGGCAGGCCTGGTCAGCGTGGAGCTTCAGGCCCAAGGCCGGCAGATCTGCATCTCGGTGCGGGACACGGGCATGGGTATCAAACAGGACAAGCTGGAGCTGATTTTCAAGGAGTTCGTCCGCCTGGAAGGAGCCGAGTCCGGCACCGAGGGCCTGGGCCTGGGCTTGTCGATCGTCAGGCGCTACGCCATGCTGCTGGGACACCCGCTGTCGGTGGCCTCACAGCATGGACAAGGTTCGTGCTTTTCGATTTGCTTGCCCCTGATCGAGGTGAGCCATCAACAGGCGGCAGTACAGGCCCTGAACCGGTCCATGGCCGTCAAGGACGAGCGCCTGGCCGGCTTGAAAGTCTTGGTGGTGGACAACGTGGACCTGGTGCTCAGCACCATGGTGCGCACTCTGTCGGCTTGGGGTTGTGAGGTGTATGCGGCTCGGTCCCTGTCCGAAGCCCAAGCGCTGGCCGTTCGGCAGCCATTGAATCTGCTGATCAGCGATTTCCACTTGGGCGACGAGGAACCCGATGGACTGACCCTGATCCGCACCCTGCGGGCATCGCCTGGGCAGGCCCACAGCGCCAGACTGCCGGCCCTGCTCATGACGGGCGATGTTTCAGGACAGTTGGAAGCCGAGGCGCGCCGCATCGGCGTGGATGTACTGCACAAACCCGTGCGACCGGCGGTGCTGCAGGAGCGCATGCTCAGCCTGCTGCAGCAGCTGCCCGTGAAGGCGGCCTGACTAGGCGCTGTGCCTGCCCTGCAGGAATTGCTGCAGCAATTCCAAGCTCTCGATGGCACGCTGCTCTTCCTCGGCGCTGGGCGGAGTCTGGCGCCGCAACGTGGCGGCAAAGTAATACTTTAGGTAGTCACCTAGGGCGTACAGACCTTCTTTGGCTTCCTCGGGCTGGGTATCGCACAGGATGATGCTGCGGGTAATCGCGTTGAGGACGGTGTGGTGATCGATTTGCATGCTGGCGTGGTGGAGGGGCTACCGATGGGAAGAGCTGTCATTATCCGAAGGCCAGGGCCCTGTCCGGCCGGGCCATAATTCCATTTTGACGAGCTGCACCTCAGTGCGGCCCGCCAGTCTTGCGACATTTGACAATCGATGAGGCAGCCCATGGGCTGGCCGCATCCCCTTCTTCAGGTCCGCCGTGCGCCTCAATTCGATCAAGCTCTCAGGCTTCAAGTCCTTTGCAGAGCCCACCAACTTTATGCTGCCCGGCCAGCTCGTGGGCGTGGTCGGCCCCAATGGCTGCGGCAAGTCCAACATCATGGACGCCGTGCGTTGGGTGCTGGGCGAGAGCCGCGCCAGCGAACT
>CANGYC010000283.1 GCA_947457975.1 Comamonadaceae bacterium
ATGGTGAATCGCAGGGCGTGGTGCCCTTCCTGAAGGTGGTCAACGACACCGCTGTGGCCGTGAACCAGGGCGGCAAGCGCAAGGGTGCCGTCTGTACCTACCTGGAGACCTGGCACCTGGACATCGAAGAGTTCCTCGAGCTGCGCAAGAACACCGGTGACGACCGCCGCCGCACCCACGACATGAACACGGCCAACTGGATCCCCGACCTGTTCATGCGCCGCGTGATGGAAAAAGGCAGCTGGACGCTGTTTTCTCCATCAACCTGCCCAGACCTGCACGACCTCTACGGCGAAGCCTTCGAGAAAGCCTACGTGGCCTACGAAGCCCGGGCCGAGCGCGGCGAGATCAAGCCCAGCCGCAAGCTGCAGGCCACGGACATGTGGCGCAAGATGCTCACTATGCTGTTCGAGACCGGTCATCCCTGGATCACTTTCAAGGATGCCTGCAACGTGCGCTCGCCCCAGCAGCACGCCGGCGTGGTGCACTCGTCCAATCTGTGCACCGAGATCACGCTCAACACCAGTGACACCGAGACCGCCGTGTGCAACCTGGGCTCGGTGAACCTGGTGCGCCACCTCAAGGATGGCCCCAATGGCCGGGAAATCGACCACGACAAGCTCAAGAAGACCGTCCGCACCGCCATGCGCATGCTGGACAACGTGATCGACATCAACTACTACGCCGTCAAGAAGGCGCGCGACTCCAACATGCGCCACCGCCCGGTGGGCCTGGGCATCATGGCCTTCCAGGACAGCCTCTACGAGATGCGCATTCCCTACGCCAGCCAGGCGGCCGTGGAATTTGCGGACCAGTCCATGGAGGCCGTCTGCTACTACGCCTACTGGGCCTCGACCGAGCTGGCCAAGGAGCGCGGCAAGTACACCAGCTACAAGGGCTCGCTCTGGGACCAGGGGATCCTCCCCCCCGACACGCTGGACCTGCTGGCCAAGGCCCGGGGCGGCTATCTGGAAGTGGACCGTTCGGCCACCCTGGACTGGGACGCACTGCGCAAGAAGATCGCCCAGGACGGCATGCGCAACTCCAACTGCGTGGCCATTGCCCCGACCGCGACCATCTCCAACATCATTGGCGTGGACGCCTGCATCGAGCCCTGCTTCGGCAACCTCTCGGTCAAGTCCAATTTGTCCGGCGAGTTCACCGTGATCAATGGCTACCTGGTGCGTGACCTCAAGCGGCTGGGCCTCTGGGATGACGTGATGGTGGTGGACCTCAAGCACTTTGACGGCTCACTGCGCCCCATCGACCGCGTGCCCCAGGAGATCAAGTCGCTCTACGCCACCGCCTTCGAGGTGGAAGCCGAGTGGATCGTCGAAGCCGCCGCACGTCGCCAGAAATGGATTGACCAGGCTCAGTCGCTGAACATCTACATGGCCGGCGCCTCTGGAAAGAAGCTCGACGACACCTACAAGCTGGCTTGGCTGCGCGGTCTGAAGACCACCTACTACCTGCGCACCATGGCGGCCACGCACGCCGAGAAGTCGACCGTGCAGGCCGGCAAGCTCAACGCCGTCTCGGCCATGGGTGCGCCGGCAGCCGCTGCCGCGCCCAGCGCGCTGGAGGCGGCCGCTGCAGCGGCGCAGGCCCAGATGTCTCAAGCCAGCCCGGCCACCGACATCAAGTTCTGCGCTATTGATGACCCCGGTTGCGAAGCCTGCCAGTAAGCAGGTGCCGGATCTGCGGAGAGACGGACATGGGTCCTTCTCTCCACCCTCGCGTCGAAGACAAGCTGCTTATCTGATGCTTGCCTTCGATGCAATTGAACAACAACTCACGAATCGGTTTAGAACGAATTCTTTTCATTTGTTCTAGCACCTTTCATAATCCGAAGAATTGGAAACGTCTATGTTGTCCTGGGACGAAGAAGTCAAACCATCTCTGCAAAATGCAGGCGGTGCCACGAGCGGCCGCCCGGTGGACCTTCCCCCCGTGTCGGCCATGCCCGCCACGCGCATGCTCAACGATGCCGCCCTGGCACCGGCAGCCCCGGCCGCCAGCGCTGCCCCCACCTCCGGCGCTGCCCGCCGCATCAGGGTCGCCGACAAGCGCATCATCAACGGCCAGACTGACGTCAATCAGCTGGTGCCCTTCAAGTACAAGTGGGCCTGGGAAAAATACCTGGCCACCTGCGCCAACCACTGGATGCCGCAGGAAGTGAACATGACGCGCGACATCGCGCTCTGGAAGGATCCCAACGGTCTGACCGAAGACGAGCGCCGCGTGGTCATGCGCAACCTCGGCTTCTTCGTCACCGCCGACTCGCTGGCCGCCAACAACATCGTGCTGGGCACCTACCGCCACATCACGGCCCCTGAGTGCCGGCAGTTCCTGCTGCGCCAGGCCTTCGAAGAAGCCATCCACACGCACGCCTACCAGTACATCACCGAGTCGCTGGGTCTGGATGAGGCAGAGATCTTCAATGCCTACAACGAAGTTCAGTCCATCCGTGACAAGGACCAGTTCCTGATCCCCTTCATCGAAGCGATCATGGACCCGAACTTCAAGACGGGCACCCCTGAAGCCGACCAGACACTGCTCAAGTCGCTCATCGTGTTCGCCTGCCTGATGGAAGGTCTCTTCTTCTACGTGGGCTTCACGCAGATCCTGGCTCTCGGCCGCCAAAACAAGATGACCGGTGCCGCCGAGCAGTACCAGTACATCCTGCGCGACGAGTCCATGCACTGCAATTTCGGCATCGACCTGATCAACCAGCTCAAGCTCGAGAACCCGCACCTGTGGACCCCCGAGTTCAAGGACGAGATCAAGGCGCTGTTCATGAAGGCCGTCGAGCTGGAATACCGCTATGCCGAGGACACCATGCCCCGCGGCGTGCTGGGCCTCAATGCCTCCATGTTCAAGGGCTACCTGCGTTACATCGCCAATCGGCGTGCAACGCAGATCGGCCTCGAAGCCCTGTTCCCCAACGAAGAAAATCCCTTCCCCTGGATGAGCGAGATGATTGACCTCAAGAAAGAGCGCAACTTCTTCGAGACGCGCGTGATTGAGTACCAGTCCGGCGGCGCTCTGTCCTGGGATTGACCGTCACGCTGAGAAAGAGTTTCTGTTTCCAGTAACAAAATGACAACCGAATTCGCGCCTATCCCCGAGCTTCTCGCCAGAAGAAGCCTGGGTCGGCGCACCCGCGTTCGCAGCGCTGGGCCGCTCCATGAGCCCAACGCCGCGGATCGCTTCACGAACTTGAATCGTGAAGTGCTCTTTGCAATGTGATCAAGGAGAAAACTATGGCAACTG
>CANGYC010000284.1 GCA_947457975.1 Comamonadaceae bacterium
CCTGGGTGTCGTTCAGGTCAGCCATGGCGCCGCGGGCGATCAACCACATCACGAGCTCGATGCCTTCGCTGCCCGCCTCGCGCACATAGTCGATATGCGGAGTCTGGGCGCAGGCCACAGGGTCCTTGATCATCTTGTCCAGCCAGGCGTTGTCCCATTCACGGTTGATGAGACCGGCGCGCGCGCCCTGCAGCTGGTGGCTCATGCCGCCCGTGCCCCAGATGTGCACGTTCAGGTCTTCGTCATAGCTCTCCACGGCCTTGCGGATGGCCTGGCCCAACTTCAGGCAGCGCATGCCGCTGGGCACGGGGTACTGCACCACGTTCACGGCAAAGGGAATCACCGGGCAGGGCCAGGCGTCCTTCTGGGGGTCGAGTTCGCCGCACATCAGCGACAGCGGCACCGTCAGGCCATGGTCCACGTCCATCTTGTTGACGATGGTCAGGTCAAAGTCCTGCTGGATCACGCTTTGCGCGATGTGCGAGGCCAGGTCCGGATGGCCCAAGACCTGCGGCACCGGGCGCGGGCCCCAACCCTCGTCGGCCGGCTTGAACTCGGCCGCCGTGCCGATGGCAAAGGTGGGAATCATCTCCAGGCTGAAAGCCGTGGCGTGGTCGTTGAACACCAGGATGACGGCGTCGGGCTTGTTGTCCTTCATCCACTGCTTGGAGTACTCGTAGCCAGCGAAGACCGGCTTCCAGTAGTCCTCATGGGTCTTGTGCAGGTCCATGGCGGCGCCGATCGCTGGCACATGGGAGGTGAACACAGAGGCGGTGATGCGTGCCATGTCAGTTGCCTTCTTTCTTGGGGGTGGCGCCAGAGCCCTGGGGCTGGCGGTGCGCTTGGGCGTCGCCGTCTTCGCCGATGCGGCGGTTGCCCACCACACTGCGCCCGCCGCCAATCATCATGTCGCGGTATTCCTGCTCGGTCATGCCGGTCATGGAGCCGGCCATTTGCTGGAAGCTCTTGCCGTCGGTGGCGCCGATCTTGGCCAGGAAGTAGATGTTGCCGCCAGTGCGAATGCACCAGTTCAGGTCGCGCGCCAGCACAGCCTGCTTCTGCTCCTCGGTCATGGCCCATTCGTCGAGGTAGGCGCGTTCGTTGGCGCGGAAACGCTCGCGGTTCTCGGCCTTCATCAGGCTCATGCAGAACTGGTTGAGCCAGTAGCCTCTGCGGCTTTGCTCGGCATCAAAGATGATGGTGCCGGGCACGTCCAGGTAGGGTTTGTCGAGTGCCATGTCAGATCTCCTCGGGCCAGTACAGGCGCATCGGGTTGTCCACCAGCAGCTTTTTTTGCAGCTCGGCCGTGGGCGCGATGTGCGGGATGAAGTCCACCAAGAGGCCGTCGTCGGGCATGTGGTCCTTCAGGTTCGGGTGCGGCCAATCGGTGCCCCAGAGCACGCGGTCGGGAAACTCCTCAACGATGCGGCGGGCAAAGGGCACCACGTCCCGGTAGGCATTTTGCTCGCCATCGAGTGCCTTGGGGCCGGACACGGACAAGCGTTCGGGGCAGGAGACCTTGCTCCACACATTGGGATGCTCGCGCATGAACTTCAGGAAGAGCGCGAACTCGGGGCCATCGATGGGCTTGCTCACATCAGGGCGGCCCATGTGGTCCACCACCACCGTGGTGGGCAGGCTCGTGAAGAAGTCCCACAGCTCGGGCAGGTCCACCGCCTCGAAGTAAATCACCACATGCCAGCCGAGCTTGCCGATGCGGCCGGCAATCTCCATGAGCTCGTCCTTGGGCGTGAAGTCCACCAGGCGCTTGACGAAGTTAAAGCGCACACCGCGCACGCCCGCGGCGTGCAGGCTCTGCAGTTCTTCGTCGGTGACCGAGCGCCGCACCGTGGCCACGCCACGCGCCTTGCCGCCGCTGGAGACGCAGGCATCGACCAGGGCGCGGTTGTCCGCGCCGTGGCAGGTGGCCTGCACGATCACGTTGCGCGCAAAGCCCAGGTGGTCGCGCAGGGCAAAGAGCTGCTGCTTGCTGGCATCGCAAGGCGTGTACTTGCGCTCGGGCGCATACGGAAACTGGGCGCCTGGGCCAAACACATGGCAGTGCGCATCGACCGCGCCGGCCGGCAGCTGGAAACGGGGCTTGGAGGGGCCGGCATACCAGTCGAGCCAGCCGGGGGTCTTGGTGAAGTCAGCCGTGGTGGGTTTGTTCATGATGGCCTCAATCGATGTAGCGCAGGCCGGCTTTTTCCAGGGGCTCGCGCATCTTGTACATGTCCAGGCCCAGCACGCCGGAGGCGAGCTTGGCGCGTTTTTCGCCTTCGTTGGCCTCGCGGGCACGCGCGGCCTCCAGGGTCTTGGCGGCCATCGCACGGGGTACGCAGACCACGCCGTCGTCGTCGGCCACGATCACATCGCCTGGGTTCACGCTCATGCCGGCGCACACCACGGGGATGTTGACCGAGCCCAGAGTGGCCTTGATGGTGCCCTTGCTGCTGATGGCACGGCTCCAGACGGGGAAGTTCATCTTGTGCAGCTCTTTGACGTCGCGCACACCGGCATCGATCACCAGCGCGCGGGCGCCGCGGGCCTGGAAGCTGGTGGCCAGCAGGTCACCAAAGTAGCCATCAGTGCACTCGGCAGTGACCGCGGCCACCACGATGTCTCCGGGCTGAATCTGCTCGGCCGCTACGTGCATCATCCAGTTGTCGCCGGGGTGCAGCAGCACGGTCACGGCCGTGCCCGAGACCTGCGCGCCTGGGTAGATGGGGCGCATGTAGGGTTTGAGCAAGCCCACGCGGCCCATGGCCTCGTGGACGGTGGCCGAGCCCAAGGCGGCGAGCGCGTCGGTGGTCGCGCGGTCGGTGCGCTGGATGTTGCGGTAGACAACGCCGAGTTCGTACATGGTGTGTTCCTTGGTGGGTTTATTGGCCGGCGGCCTTCAGGCGCGCATCGAGGCGGGAGAACACGCGGCGGGTGTTGCCTTCGTAGATCTGCTGCTTGTCGGCGCTGCTGAGGATGGTGCTGGCCTCGATGTAGCGCTTGGTGTCGTCGTAGTAGTGGCCGGTGGTCGGGTCGATGCCGCGCACGGCGCCAATCATCTCCGACGCAAACAGCACGTTCTTGACCGGGATCACGGTGTTGAGCAAATCAATGCCCGGCTGGTGGTAGACGCAGGTGTCGAAGAACACGTTGTTCAGCAGGGGCTCGGCCAGCAGCGGCTTCTTCAGCTCCTGCGCCAGGCCGCGGTAGCGGCCCCAGTGGTAGGGCGCGGCGCCGCCGCCGTGCGGCACGACGA
>CANGYC010000285.1 GCA_947457975.1 Comamonadaceae bacterium
AACTCCATCACGCCCTGCTGGGCTTTGAGCGCCTTGTCGCTCTTGGTGTGCACCACCATGCCCTGGGTGACGGGCGTGGCGCAGGCGGGCATGGGCTTGGGCGCCTTTTCGACGTCCACCAGGCACATGCGGCAATTGGCCGCGATGCTCAGTTTCTTGTGATAGCAGAAGTGGGGAATGTAGGCGCCGGCTTTTTCGGCGGCATGCATCAGCGTGCTGCCTTCCAGCACTTCGACTGTCTGCCCGTCCAGTTGGATTTCAACCATGGTGTCTGCTCGTGGTGTGCGGTTCTCAGGCGTAAGCCGGAACCATGCAGGTCTTGTGCGTGATGTGGTGCTCGAACTCGGCGCGGAAATGCTTGATCATGGCGCGCACCGGCATGGCGGCGGCATCACCCAGCGCACAAATGGTGCGGCCCTGGATGTTGTCCGAGACGGAGTTGAGCAAGTCCAGGTCGCTCTCGCGGCCCTCGCCGTGCTCAATGCGGTGGACCATGCGCCAGAGCCAGCCAGTGCCTTCGCGGCAAGGTGTGCACTGGCCACAGCTCTCGTGCATGTAGAAATAGGACAGGCGCAGCAGGCTCTTGACCATGCACCGGGTGTCGTCCATCACGATGACTGCGCCCGAACCCAGCATGGAGCCGGCCTTGGCAATGGAGTCGTAGTCCATGTTCGTGGCCATCATGATGTCGGCCGGAAGCACGGGCATGGACGAGCCACCGGGGATCACGGCCTTGAGCTGGCGACCGCTGCGCACGCCACCGGCGAGCTCCAGGAGCTTGGAAAAGGGCGTGCCCAGGGGGACTTCGAAGTTGCCGGGGTTGTTGACGTCGCCGCTGACGGTGAACAGCTTGGTGCCGCCGTTGTTGGGCTTGCCGACCTCCAGGTAGGCCTGACCGCCGTTGCGGATGATCCAGGGCACGGCCGCAAAGGTTTCGGTGTTGTTGATGGTCGTGGGCTTGCCGTACAGGCCGAAGCTGGCAGGGAACGGCGGCTTGAAGCGCGGCTGGCCCTTCTTGCCCTCCAGCGACTCCAGCAAGGCTGTTTCCTCGCCGCAGATGTAGGCGCCGAAACCGTGCGACGCCTGCAGGTTGAAGGAGAAGTTGGAGCCCAGGATGTTATTGCCCAAGAGGCCCGCATCACGCGCTTCCTGCAGGGCTTCCTCGAAGCGCTTGTAGGTGGCAAAAATCTCGCCGTGGATGTAGTTGTAGCCCACCGGGATGCCCATGGCATAGGCTGCAATGGCCATGCCCTCGATCACCACGTGTGGGTTATAGGTGAGGATGTCGCGGTCCTTGGCAGTGCCCGGCTCGCCCTCGTCGGAGTTGCACACCAGGTACTTCTGGCCCGGGAACTGGCGGGGCATGAAGCTCCACTTCAGGCCCGTGGGAAAGCCGGCGCCACCGCGCCCGCGCAAAGAGCTGGCCTTGACCTCGGCAATCACCTGGTCGGGTGTCATGCCCTCGCCGCCATCCTGGCCGAGGATCTTGCGCAGGGCCGCGTAGCCGCCGCGGGCCTCGTAGTCTTTGAGGCGCCAGTTGTTGCCATCGAGGCCGGCCATGATCTGAGGGCTGATGTGGCGGCCGTGGAAGGCTGACTGCACGCCCGTGGCCTTGAACTGCGAAAGGATGCTCGCTGCGCTGGTCATGGCTGGGCCTCCGCGGCCTTCAGGCCTTCAATCAGCTGATCAAGCTTGTCATTGCTCATGAAGCTGCACATGTGGATGTCGTTGACCAGCATCACCGGTGCATCGGCACAGGCGCCCAGGCACTCGGACTGCTGCAGCGTAAAGAGGCCGTCGGCCGTGGTGCCGCCCATGTGCACACCCAGCTTGTGCTCCAGGTGCTTCAGAGCCTGCGTGCCATGGCGCAACTGGCAAGGCAAATTGGTGCACACGTTGAGCTTGTAGCGGCCCACCGGTTTCTGGTTGTACATGTTGTAGAAGGTCGTGACCTCGTGCACCGCCATGGGCGCCATGCCCAGGTGGTCGGCTACAGCCTTCTCGCTCTCGGGGCTCACATGGCCTTGCTCTTCCTGCACGATCTGCAGGCAGGCCATGACGGCCGACTGCTTCTGGTCCGCAGGGTATTTGGCGACTTCGCGGTCGAAGCGCGCACGCGTTGCTTGAGAAAATTCAGCCAATTTCTTTCTCCGAGGCACGATGTTCCAGGACCACCGCAGAGCCGGCTTGGACGGGTTGCAGGTGGCGCCCCCTGGATGGGGAGTCGCCAGAGGCGCTTCGGGTGGAGGTCCTGTTCATCGGTCAATCTCACCAAACACGATGTCCATGGTGCCGATCACGGCCACGGCGTCCGCGATCATGTGGCCGCGGGACATCTCGTCCATGGCCGCCAGGTGCGAGAAGCCGGGCGGACGAATCTTCAGGCGATACGGTTTGTTGGCACCATCGCTCACGATGTAGATGCCGAACTCGCCCTTGGGGTGCTCGACAGCAGCATAAGCCTCGCCCTCGGGCACATGAAAGCCTTCGGTAAAGAGCTTGAAGTGATGGATCAGCTCCTCCATGTTGGCCTTCATGGCCTCGCGCTTGGGCGCAGCCACCTTGTGGTTGTCGGTGATCACTGGCCCCGGGTTGGCGCGCAGCCAGTCCACGCACTGCTTGATGATGTGGTTGGACTGGCGCATTTCTTCGATGCGCACCAGATAGCGGTCGTAGCAGTCGCCGGTTTTGCCGACCGGGATGTCAAAGTCCAGGCGGCTGTACACGTCATAAGGCTGCTGCTTGCGCAGGTCCCAGGCAATGCCCGAACCACGCAACATGGCGCCCGTAAAGCCCAGGTTCAGGGCCCGCTCGGGGGTGACCACGCCCACGCCCACGGTGCGCTGCTTCCAAATGCGGTTGTCAGTCAGAAGGGTTTCGTACTCGTCGACCAGCTTGGGGAACTTCTGCACGAAGTCGTCGATGAAATCGAGCAGCGATCCTTGGCGGTTTTCGTTGAGCGCCGCAATGGCCTTGGCATTGCGAACCTTGCTGGCCTTGTACTGGGGCATGCTGTCGGGCAGGTCGCGGTAGACACCGCCCGGGCGGAAGTAGGCCGCGTGCATGCGGGCGCCGGAGACGGCTTCGTACATGTCGAACAGGGCCTCGCGCTCGCGGAAGCAATAGATGAGGATGTTCATCGCACCGCAGTCGAAACCGTGGCAGCCGAGCCAGAGCAGGTGATTCAAGAGGCGCGTGATCTCCGCGTACATCACGCGGATGTACTGAGCGCGCTCGGGCACTTCCAGG
>CANGYC010000286.1 GCA_947457975.1 Comamonadaceae bacterium
CTCGACAGCGGCACCATGTTCTGCGCCGTCCAGCTGGCCCTGAGCGCAGGGTGGTTGGCGTTGAGCTTGTCGAAGATCTCAATCAGCAGTTCGTGGTTGGTGGTGGCAAAGGGCGTGAAGTAGGTCACGTTTTGCAGCGGCATGGCAGAGTTCTCCCAGACCGTGCCGACCATGCCCACATCGACGATGCCGTCTTTCACGGCAGCGCGGGTTTCGTTGAACTTGTACAGCGTGCCGCCGTAGTTCTCACGCCAGCGGATCTGGTATTTGCTGCCGCCTTCCTTGAGCAGCTTGTCCACCTCGGGCTGGAACACCTCTTTCATGGCGTAGGCCCAAATGTTGGTGGCCGGATGGCTCGAGCCGATGTTCACAGTGATGGACTGCTGGGCGGCTGCGCCACCAGCGGCCAAGGCGCTGCCTAGCGCGATCAGCCCAGACAGGGCCATTTTTTTGAGCTTCATGCGATCTCCTCTTGGGTAAATGACGGCTGAGGCCAGCCGAGGGCGGGTGATATTGCAGCCCTTCGGCTGCGGCGGGGGGGGGAACACTTGCATGTGGTGCGTCGACAGTCATGCGCGCTTTTTGGCGCGCAGTGTGGTGGTGTGGACGGGCTGCGTTGGCCGCGATGGGGATTCTGTGCCGAACAGAGCGCGGCTGGCGACAAGGTAGCCGCGCACGCGGTCGCGCACCAGCGCCTCGCTGAAGCGGTCGGGCGCCGCGTCGCTGGCCACGCCCTGCGCGTAGATCCAGCGGCGCATCGGAATATAGAAGAAGCCGCCATGCAGCCCCATCAGCAGCTCGGTTTCACGCTCGCTGGCGCGCGCACGGCTGCTCACACCCCGAAAGCGCCGAGTTTCACGAATCAGGCGGGTGAACAGGCGTTGGCGCAGCAGTGAGAAAAAGCGGTCCGTGATGGTGTGGTCGGTCAGCCCGGAGAACACCAAGATGCGCACAAATTCGCGGGTGAGCGCGGCATTGACGTACTCGACGTAGAAGTCGGTCAGCTTGTCCTCAGGCGAGCCCGCCGCATCGTCGAGCAGTGTTTCCCACTCGGGCTGCCAGCGCCCCTCGAAAACCTCCAAGTACACGCGGTCGATCAGCGCCTGCTTGGTGGGGAAGTAGTGGTAAAGCAGCGCATGCGTCACGCCGATGCTGCTGGCCAGGTCGCGCAGTTGTCCGTCCAGACCCTTGTCGGCAAAGAACTGGATCGCGCCATCGAGAATCTGGCGTTCGCGCTCAGCCACACCCAGCCTGCGGCGAGCCACAGGAGCAACATCTCCTGCTCGGGCCACGGCGCGAGGGCGATCAGGGTTTTTCTGGATGGGCACGCTATTTACCAGGCGGTCAATTTTGCCTAGGATTGTTGACCTCCTGGTAAACAAAAACACTCGTGAAAACCCCAAGACCTCACGCAGCATGCGTCCAGCATGCGAGCGCCTCCGGAAAAAACGCATGGAATTGACTGGCAACATCGTCATTGGCGCGGCCCGTTCGCGTGTGTGGGCCGCCCTTAACGACCCTGAGGTGCTGGCCGTCTGCATTCCTGGTTGTGAGGCGGTCGAGGTGGTCGGTCCGCTCGAGAAGACCGTTCGCGTCATGATCAAGGTCGGCCCGGTGCGTGCGCGCTTTGCCGGCCGCATCTTGCTGGGTGACGTGGTCGAGGCTGAGCGCTGTTCCTTGAGCTTCGAAGGATCGGGCGGTGCAGCAGGTATGGCCCGTGGCCAGTCCCAGGTACAACTTTCCGATGAAGACACCCCCGAGGGCTTGCACACCCGGCTGCAGTACACGGTGCAGGCTTCCGTGGCTGGCAAGCTCGGCCAGGTGGGCGGCCGCATGATTGATGCGGCGGCCAAGCAGATGGCCGATCAGTTCTTTGGCGCCTTCCAGGCCCACGTGGCTCCGGTCAGCATCCCTGTGACTGAGCCCGCACCCGATGCGCCCCTTGCCGCCTCCACCCCCGCTGAAGCGGCGGCGCTGCCCGCGGCGTCCCTCCCCCAAGTACCCGCCGCGGCACGCCCGCAGTCCCCGGTGCCCCCCGTTGACACTGAATGGCTGCGCATCAAGTGGTTCGCCCTCGGCGCCTTGGCCACTGGCTTTGGCGTGTGGGTCGGCACCCGTCTGTGATTCAAACTGCACACCCCTGAGGAGTCCGCATTGAAATCGCCCCAATTCGACTACTGCAAGCCCACCTCTATCGACGAGGTGTTTTCGCTGCTCGCGCAGCATGGCGATGACGCGCGCATTCTGGCTGGCGGCCAGACGCTGATGGCCACGCTCAACATGCGCCTGTCCGAACCGACGCTGCTGATTGACATCACCGGCCTGAAGGCGCTGAGCGGCATCCGTGTGCAGGGCGATCGCCTCTACATTGGCGCGCTGACCACGCACACGGACATCGAGGGCAGCGATCTGGTGGCTCAGCATGCACCGCTGTTGGCTCAGGCCGCACCGCATATCGCGCACCGGGCCATCCGGAACTCGGGCACCTGGGGTGGCTCCATTGCCTATGGCGATCCAGCCGCTGAATGGCCGTGCGTTCTCTGTGCCCTTGACGCCGTGGTTCACCTGCAGGGCCAGGGCGGCGCACGGAAAGTGTCGGCCACCGACTTTTTCCAAGACCTCTACACCACTGCATTGCAGCCTGGCGAGCTGGTTGTGGGCGCCGATGTGCCGCTGACGACTGCCGCCGACTGGGTGGGCTTTGACGAGCTCGCCCGCCGCCATGGCGATTACGCGGTGGCAGGCTTGGCCGTGGCCGCACGTTTTCAGGGCACGCTGGCGCAGCGCGTCAACTTGAGCTTTCTGGGCATTGGTCCTATTCCTCTGCGCGCCCGCCGCACCGAGGCCCTGCTGGCGGGCAAGACACTCGATGCCGCGACCATCGAGATCGCTGTGGCCTCGCTCAAGGCCGAGCTCGACCCGCTGCCCGACCTCACCCACCACGCCGGCACCAAGCGCCATCTGGCCACCGTTCTGGCGCGCCGCCTGCTGCAGGCCGCCCACGCCAGCCGCAGCGCCATACCGGCCTGAAATCAACCGAACCGACGGAGACTGTCATGGCATCGCTTCACACCCTTCATGTCGAGGTCAACGGCCAGCCGCAGCAGCGCAGCGTTCAGCCGCGCCAGCACCTGGTGGACTTCATTCGCAATGAACTGGGCCTCAAGGGCTCTCACCTGGGCTGCGAGCACGGCGTGTGCGGCGCCTGCACCGTCGAGGTCGACGGCCGCA
>CANGYC010000287.1 GCA_947457975.1 Comamonadaceae bacterium
GAAAGACTTTTCCAATCTCACCGTCGCCATCGTGGGCGATGTGCTGCACTCGCGCGTGGCCCGCTCCGACATCCACGCGCTCACCACCCTGGGCTGTCCCGAGGTGCGCGTGGTCGGCCCCAAGACCCTGGTGCCTGCCGACATGGCGCAGATGGGCGTTCGGGTGTGCCACACCCTGGAAGAGGGGATCAAGGATGCCGACGTGGTGATCATGCTGCGCCTGCAGAACGAGCGCATGAGCGGCGCGCTGCTGCCCTCCAGCCAGGAGTTCTTCAAGAGCTTTGGTCTCACGCCCGAAAAACTCCAGCTGGCCAAGAGCGACGCCATCGTGATGCACCCCGGTCCCATCAACCGCGGCGTGGAAATCGACTCGGCCGTGGTGGACGGCGCGCAAAGTGTGATCCTGCCGCAGGTCACCTTTGGCATCGCGGTGCGCATGGCTGTCATGAGCCTGGTGGCAGGGAACGAAGCATGAACATCCTCATCAAGAACGGCCGCGTCATCGACCCGGCCTCGCAGTTCGACCAGGTCGCCGACGTGGCCGTGGCCGCCGGCCGCATCGTCTCTGTGGGCAAGGTGCCCGCTGATTTTTCAGCCGAGAAAACGCTGGACGCCACGGGCCTAGTGGTCGCTCCCGGCCTGGTGGACCTGGCCGCGCGTCTGCGCGAGCCCGGCCACGAGCACGAGCGCATGCTCGAGAGCGAGCTGGCCGCGGCCGTGGCCGGCGGCGTCACCAGCCTGGTATGCCCGCCCGACACCGAGCCCGTGCTCGATGAACCGGGCCTGGTGGAGATGCTGCGCTACCGCGCCGAAAAGTTGCACCGGTCCCGCGTCTTCCCGCTGGGCGCGCTCACGCGGGGCCTCAAGGGCCAGGCCCTGACCGAGATGGCCGAGCTCACCGAGTCCGGCTGCGTGGGCTTCAGCCAGGCCGAGGTACCCATGCAGGACACGCAGGTGCTGCAGCGGGCCCTGCAGTACGCTGCCACCTTTGGCTACACCGTGTGGCTGCGCCCGCGCGATGCCTGGCTGGGCAAGGGCGTGGCCGCCTCCGGGCCCCTGGCCACGCGCCTGGGCCTGTCGGGCGTGCCCGTGGCCTCCGAAACCGTGGCCCTGCACACCCTCTTCGAGCTCGTCCGCAGCACGCGCACGCGCCTGCATGTGTGCCGCGTCAGCAGCGCCGCCGGCCTGGCCTTGATAGCCGCAGCCAAGGCCGAGGGCCTGCCAGTGAGCTGCGACGTCAGCATCCACAACCTCTTTCTCACCGACACCGACATCGGCTATTACGACAGCCGCATGCGCCTGGAGCCACCTCTGCGCCAGCAGCGCGACCGCGAGGCCCTGCAGCGTGGCCTGGCTGAGGGGCTGATCGACGCGCTGGTCTCCGACCACACCCCCGTGGGCGAGGACGCCAAGACCCTGCCTTTTGCCGAGGCCGAGCCCGGCGCCAGCGGCCTGGAGCTGCTGCTCAGCCTGGCCTGCAAGTGGGGCGAGGACAGTGGCCAGGGCCTGGCGCGTGCGCTGGCGGCCGTCACCAGCTCGCCCGCCCGGGTGCTGGGCGCCTCGCTGGGCTCGCTGCAGGCCTCCTGCGGCCAGCTGGTGCGCGGTGGTGTGGCCGACCTGTGCGTGTTCGATCCGGCCGCGCGCTGGACCGTCACGCCGCAGGCGCTGCGCAGTCAGGGCAAGCACACGCCCTTCTCCGACTACGAGCTGCCGGCCCGCGTGCGCTGGACGCTGGTGGGCGGCCAGATCGCCCACGAAGCCGCCTGAGGCGACGCCTGCCATGAAGCCGGTGCGCGTGAGCCTCAAGGTGTGCCGCACGGTGCTGCACCTGCTGCGCGGCGGCTGGATCATCTGGCGCCATTTCCCGGCGCTGCCTGCTGCGCAGCGCGAGCGCCACGTGCATGTCTGGGCCGGCCAGATGCTGCAGATCTTCGGCATTCGCCTGGTGCGGCAGGGCCAGGACCTGGCCCCTGGCCCGGTGCTGCTGGTGGCCAACCACATCTCCTGGCTGGACATCCTGGTGATGCACGCCTCGGGCTACTGCCGCTTCATCTCCAAGGCCGATGTCAAACGCTGGCCCCTGATCGGCATGCTGGCCGACGGCGCGGGCACGCTGTTCATCGAGCGCGAGTCCCGCCGCGACGCGCACCGCGTGGTGCACCACATGGTCGAGCGCCTGCAGGCAGGTGACGTGCTGGCGGTGTTCCCGGAGGGCACCACGGGCGACGGCCACACGCTCAAGCCCTTTCACGCCAACCTGATTCAGGCCGCCATCTCGGCGCAGGTGCCGGTGCAGCCGGTGGCCCTGCGCTTTGTCGATGCCCGCAGCGGTGAGATCAGCATGGCGCCGCGATTCATCGGTGATGACACCTTGTTGGCCTCGGTGCTGAGGACCCTGGGTGCCGAGGGCTTGCATGCCGAGGTCATCCTGGGCGAGCCGCAGCACCATGCCGGGCGCGACCGCCGCACCTGGGCGGCCGATCTTCACGCCAGCGTGATGGCGCTCAGGCAGCAGGGCTGAGCCTGCCCACGCGCTTCAGGCCAGGGCGTCTGCGGCCCAGGCCTTGCGGAGCTGCTTGGCCAGCAGGCTCGCAGGCCCCGCCAGGGATTCCAAAATGTCAAAGTGGTTCATGCCCTCGCCCATCACCAGGCGCGAAGGCAGCGCAGCGGCCTGCAAGGCCGCGTGGAAGGCCTGCGACTGGCGCATGAACTCCGGCGACTCCTGCGTGCCGCACAGCACGGTCACGGGCAGTGGCATGCGCTGCAGGCTCTGCACGTGCCGCTGCGGGCTGAGCGCCTCCACGCAGGCCGGCGTGAAGTTCACGTACTGGCTGCGCGAGGACAGGCTCACCGGTTCCAACTCATACAAGCCACTGCACAGGGTCAGTGAGCATATGCCCGGCACCGCTTCGGGGCTGGTGGCCAGGCAGGCGGCCAGATGCGCGCCCGAGGAGTGGCCGCAGAGATGAATGAGCCGCCCTGAGCCCTGCAGACGAGAGCTCACCAGGTGCAGGGCTTGCGCCAGCTGCCGGTGCAGCACGCCCAGGTCGCCACCCACCTCTTGCACGGCCGCGAAGTCCGGGATCACCACATCCACCCCTTCGGCGAGCATCCACTCGACGAAGAAGGCGTAATCGCGCGCCTGCCCGCTGCGCCAGGCGCCGCCATGAATGAAAAACAGCACCGGCGCCTGCGCTTGGCCGCAGGCATAC
>CANGYC010000288.1 GCA_947457975.1 Comamonadaceae bacterium
CCGTGAGCCGGGCCAGCGCCAGCACGGTGCGCTCGCGCTCGGCCTGGGCAGCGCGGCGCTCGGCCTGGGCGCGCTGGGCCTCAATGTCAGTGCGCAGCGCCTCCTGCTGCGAAATATCACCGGCGCGCAGGCGCCGCTGTGCAATGCCGGCCAGCTCGGAGGCCGCACGGGCCAGGTCATCGAGCTGCGCCAGCTTGTCCTGCGCGGCCATCAACTCGTAGAAGGCTGCAGCCGCCAGGATCTGCTGCTGCACCACCACCTCCAGTGTTTCGAGGCCGGCGGCTTCGGCATTCTGGCGGGCCGTCTGCGTGCGCAGGGCGCGCTTGTTGCCGCGCTCGAGCGTCCAGTCCAGGCCCAGGCCCTTGTCGATGGGTTTGCGGGTCAGCCAGGAGCCAGGGCCCAGGCCATGGTCCAGGTCGATGGCGCCGGCCTTGGCGCTGAGCACCGGCGTGGGTGCGCGGTCGGCGGCCAGGATGTCGGCGCGGGCCACCTCCTGTTGGCGGCGCGCCAGGGACACCTCGATGTTCTCACGCGCCGCAGCCAGCACGGCCGGCAGATCCAGCGTGCGCACGGCGGGCGACTGTTGCCCCCAGGAAGGCAGGGCCAGCAGCCCGAACAGCGCGGCGGCGCCGCAGCATCTGGAGAAGAAGGACAATGCATACATCCTGAATATTGAGCCCGGCAGGCCTGAAGGCAACCTGAAGCGCCACCGTGGCCGGGGCCTCATTCACTACGCATTTCTACGCATGCGGCTGCTGCTTCTCGAAGACGACGACATCTTGGGCGAAGGCCTGCGCGACTTCCTGCGCAGCGAGGGGCACCGCGTCGACTGGTGCACCCGCCTGGAGATGACGCAAGCCCTGGTGGGCGAGCCCATGGACGCGCTGCTGGTGGACTGGCAACTGCCCGACGGGTCGGGCGTGGAATGGCTGCATGCCCGCCGCACCCGAGGCGACCGCACGCCCGCCATCATCCTGACCGCACGCGACCGCCTGAGCGACCGCATCGAAGGCCTGGACGGCGGCGCCGACGACTACCTGGTCAAGCCCTTTGCCCCCGAAGAATTGCTGGCGCGCCTGCGTGCCGTGCTGCGCCGCAGCAGCGGCAACCCCTCGGAGCGGCTGCGCCTGGGCGAGGTGGAACTGGACCTGGCCGCCCGCTCGGTCAAGCTCGGTGGCGTGGTGGTGCCCCTGACGGCGCGCGAATGGACGCTGCTGGAGGCCCTGGCACGCCGCGCTGGCCGCATCGTGCCCAAGACCGACCTGGAACGTCTGGCGCTGGGCTTCGAGGCGGAGGTGGCCAGCAACGCCCTGGAAGTGCACATCTCGGCCCTGCGCCGCAAGCTCGGCCGCGAGCTGATCGAAACCGTGCGCGGCCTGGGTTACCGCATCGCCGCGCCGACATGAGCCAGGCCGCCCCCTCCATCCGCGCTCGCCTGAGCCGCATGCTGCTCGTGTGGTCGCTGATGTGGACGGCCGCGGTCTCGGGCGCCGTCTGGACAGCGGTGCGCCACGAGATCGAGGACAAGCTGGACAACCGCTTGCAGGCCACCTCGGAGGTGCTGGTCAACGTCATGCGCCGCGCCCCGTTTGATGCATGGCGCGAACCGGTGCACGGCAGCCCCAGCGACCACCAGGACGCCGACGTCGAGATTCCGTTCACCTGGCAGCTGATCGACGAGGACGGCCGGGTGCTGCAGCGCGCCAGCAACGCGCCCACCGAGCCCTTTCACCACCGCAACGTGGGCGGCCTGTCGAACTCGGGCGGCTGGCGGGTGTTCGGCCGTCTGCTGGAGCCCGGGCATTTTCTGTACGTGGCCCACGAGCGCTCCGAGCGCCTGGAAGCGCAGTTCGACGTGGCCCTGAGCGCCACGCTGGCGGCGCTGGCCATGGCGCTCCTGGGCCACCTCTGGCTGCGGGCACGCTTCTGGCAGGAACTGCAGCCGCTGCAAAGCCTCTCCGAGCGCCTGGGGCGGCACGACCCAGGCTCGGGCCGGCTGTCCCTGGGCCAGGCCGAGCGGGCCGAGCTGGAGCCGCTGCACCGGGCCGTGGATGGGCTGTCGGAGCGTCTGGCCGAGCGCGTCCGGCGCGAGCAGGCCTTCAGCGCCCATGCCGCACATGCCATGCGCACGCCACTGGCGGGCATTGACGCGCAAATGAGCATGGCCCTGCGTGAAGCGCCACCCGAGATGCAGGCGCGGCTGCTGCGCGTGCGCAGCGCCGCCCAGCGGATGCAGCACGTGGTCGCCGCCCTGCTGGGCCTGTTCCGTGCTGCGGGTGAACCCCGGCGCGTGGCGATCGACCTGCAGGCCCTGGTGGCGGGCCTGCCCGACGCCCCGCTGCCGGTGCACACCGAGCAGCATGCCGAGCTGCAGGCCGACGCCGACCTGCTGGCGGCCACCCTCATCAACCTCTTTGACAACGCGGTGCGGCACGGTGCGACGCGCCTGTCGGTGAGCATGCCGGCGCCGCAGGTGCTGCGCGTGGAGGATGACGGCCAAGGCCTGCCGGCTGCGCAGCACAAGCGCCTGCAACAGGCCCTCGCCGAGCACGACTACGAGAGCCTGCCGGGCCTGGGCCTGGTGCTGGCCGACGTGGTGGCGCGCGCGCACGGCGGCGGCGTGGTGCTGCGCGACGCCGAGCGCGGCTTCAGCGTGGAGTTGAACTTCGGCTGAGCCGCGCTCAGTGTGTGGCCGCCTCGCTGGGCAAGCCCAACTCCGCCGCCAGCACTTGCTCAAGCGACCAAAGGTAGGTGCCCGGGGCCATCAGGTACAGCAGCTGGGGCTGTTGTTGCAGTTGCAACTGCAGCGGCTGGCGCACCAGCCAGAGAGCTCCACCCCCCAGCGCGGCCAGGGTCAGCAGCCAGCGCAGGCGCACCCGCAGCGCGGCGCGGCGCGCCTGAGGGCGGACCAGCTCCACCTGCCAGAGCAGGAAGATCGGCAGACCCGCGTAAAGCAGCAGGCAGGGCAGCAGGGCCCAGGACAGGCCCTCCTTCGGCAGGGGGCCGGCACCGGCCTGCAGCCACTGCCGCAACAACTGAGGCTCGGGCACCGCGCCGTGGTACTCCAGGGCATAGATCCCCAGCGCGCTAGCCAGCGTGAAGAGGGCGATCAGCGGCTTGACGGTGCGGGCCGTGGCCAGCAGCAAGAGGCCCAGGGCGTGCAGCACCGGCAGCAAAACCACCAGACCCAGGGCGTAAAGCCAATCCCC
>CANGYC010000289.1 GCA_947457975.1 Comamonadaceae bacterium
ATGCGCTGCTGTTCGCGCACGGAAGTCTGCGACTGCGCCCGCAGCTGGGCCTCGTGCTCGGCGCTCAGAGGCAGGGCCAGCAGATCCCGGCGGGCTTGCAGCGCGCGTTCACGGGCGAAGTCGATGAAGGAAGGGCCAGGGCCCTGGGCCATGGCGTCCAGCACGCGCGCCGAGGGCAACAGTTCGGGCCGTGCCAGGCGTTCACGGGCCTGGGCCAGGGCCTGCGCATGGGCCCCCGCCAGGGGGGTGCCGGCGAGGTCGGCATCCAGGCGCTGGGCAAGGGGCTCGAAAGCCTCCAAGAGCTCGGCGCCCCAATCAACCAGGGACTGCTCACGCCCCTCACGTTCGAGCATCAGGCCAGGCTCGCGGCCACGGGCAGCGGTGCGGTGCTGGTTGCGCGCCAGGGCGGCGATTTCAGCCGGATGGTCGGGCGGGCTAGGCGAGAGCAGGCAATGCAGCAGAAACAGGTCGAGAAAGCGCATGGTGGAGGCCTCGATCCCCACGGGCACGAAGGGGTCGAGGTCCATCAGCCGCACCTCCACGTATTCCACGCCGCGCTCGCGCAGCGCATGCAGCGGCCGCTCACCCGGGAAGATGGTGCGTTTGGGCCGGATGGTGCCGTAGAACTCGTTCTCGATCTGCAGCAGAGTGGTGGCCAGTTGCTGGTACTCGCCGCCCGGACCGCGCAGGCCCAGGGCCTCGTAGGCCGGGTAGGGCCGGGTCAGCGCATCCTGCAGCGAGGCGGCATAGCCCTCCAGGCAGTTGTAGCTCACGGCCAGCGAGGCCTGGGCATCGCTCTGGTAGCCCAGCCGCCCCATGCGCAGGCTGGTGCCGTGCGGCATGTGCATGCTGCCAGGCAGCGGCTGGAGCTCGTGCTGGCGCCCCTCAACGAAGCTCTCGCACAAGGCGGGCGAGGCGCCGAAGAGGTAAAGCAGCAAGAAGGCGTGGCGCCTGAAGTTGCGGATCAGGCCGAAGTACTCATCGTTCGAGAGCCCTGGCAGCGACCAGTTGTAGTGAATGCCCGAGATGGTCTGCATGCGCCGGCCATAGCGGTGCGACAGGCCCATGCGGTAAACGCTCTTGGCGTGGCCCACATTGGAGGAACCATATTGCGCAATCGGAATGGCCTCATCGGCCGGCAGCACGCAGGGCATGCTGGAGACCCACAGCAGCTCGTCGCCCTGCTGCTGCAGCACGCGGTAGGTGAACTGGTGCAGGCGGGTGAGTTCCTCCAGAACGGCCTCGGGCGTGGCGTACGCACCGGTGACCAGCTCGAGCTGGGACTCGCTGAAGTCGGTGGTGATGTGCGGATGCGTGAGCGCCGAGCCCAAGGCGCTCGGATGTGGCGAGAGGGCCAGCGTGCCATCGGGATGGCTGCGCAGACTCTCCTTCTCCAGGCCGCGTCGCATGCCCTTCAGGCGCTCTGCGCTCAAGCCTTCCAGGCCGTGCCTCAGGTGGGCGTTGGCCTCATTGCTCATTCATGTGGTCCTTGTGGTCGGTGGCGTCGGCCGCAGGTGCTGCGGCGCCCGCGCATCTTGCCACCGTGCGGCCATTCTTGCTGGACGCACGCCAAAGTGGGCGCCCGCTCAGCCGCGCGCCGGCGCCAGCACCTGGCACAGCCAGCCCTGCATGTCGTCGATCTCTTCAGGACAGACCGAGTGCTCCATGGCGTACTGGTGCCACTCGACACGGTAGCCCAGACCCTGCAGGACATCGCGCGAGGCCGTGGCCCGGGGCAACACCACCACGGCATCGCGGCTGCCGTGCGCCAGGAAGATGGGCACATCGGCATTGGCCGGGCTGCGCTCGGCCGGCAGTTTGTCTGCCAGGGGCAGGTAGCCCGACAGGCCCATGACGCCGGCCAGGCGTTCGGCATGGCGCAGGCCCACCATGAGCGACATGGCGCAGCCCTGGGAGAAGCCGGCCACCACGATGCGGCTGGCCGGGATGCCGCGCGAGACCTCGCGGGCGATCAGCGACTCGATGGCGGCCTGCGAGCGGCGCAAACCCACCTCGTCCTGGCGGTCAGTGAGGTCCGCCCCCAAGATGTCGTACCAGGCGGGCATGGGATAGCCGCCGTTGATGGTGACGGGCATGACCGGGGCACTGGGAAACACGTAGCGCACCGGCCCCACCGAGGACAGGTCCATTTGCTGGGCCACGGGCACGAAGTCGCGCCCATCGGCGCCCAGGCCGTGCAGGATGATGATGCTGGCCACGGGGTGTTCGCCCGTCTGGGCTTCAAGGACTTGCAAGGACATGGGGAGCTGCGGCGCGGGCCACAGGGGTCATTCAAGAGGGTGGCCATTGTAGGAGCCGGGCCTGAACGTCGGATCTCTCCGACACGCAGGCCCTCCCCTGGCTGAACCCAGCCACACCGGGCCAGACTGAAGATGAGATCCGCCCATGCGCTTTCAGCCCAGGAGATTCAGATGAGTGAACTCAACACCCCGCCTCCCCACAAGCCGCACCGGCCGGAACGGCGCCGCCCCAAGGTGGAGCACGACCTCATTGAGGAAGAGGACATCCCCATCGATGCACCCGACGTGGAAGGCCACAAGCTGGTCAACGACCTGCGCAACAGCCCGGCCGTGCGGCATCCTAACGCCCGCTGACCTGGGCGGCCGCACACGGTCCAGGCGGCCAGGGCTTCAGCCGCCCTGCACCTCGATGCGACGGGGCTTGGCCTGTTCGACCTTGTGCAGGCGCAGCGTCAGCACACCCTGGCTGAGTTTGGCATCGATCTTCTGGGGGTCCAGGTCGCGGCTGAGCGTGAAGCTGCGCTGGTAATGGGGACTGAGCATCTCCCCATGCACCAGCTCCATCTCGCCCACCTCAGGGATGGCCGCCGTGCCCTCAATCACCAGGGTGTCGCCATCCACGCGCAGCTCCAGCTGCTCGCGCGAGACGCCAGGCATGTCGGCCAGCAGGGTCACGCCCGTCTCGTCCTCGAAGATGTCCACGGGCGGCCGCATGGCGAGTTCCTGGCTGGCCTGCTCACGGCGCGCCTGGCGACCGCTGACCTGCCCCTGGGCAGCGCCCCGAGCCTGCAGGCTCCCGCTGTAGCGCACCCCCGTGCTGCCTTCGCCCGCCTGGGTGGCGGCACCGGTGTCGCCGGGAGCGCCGGCCTGGGGCTGGCCTTGCTCAGGCGGCGTGCGGGGCGCGCCGCTTGAGGAAGGGCTGGATGCAG
>CANGYC010000290.1 GCA_947457975.1 Comamonadaceae bacterium
CAGCGCCCCCTGCCGCAGCACGCCCGCAGCCTGTGTCTACCGAAGGCGCTGACCTCATTCTTTTTGCGCGCAACAACTCCGACCGCTTCCGTTTTGTGACCGGCATTGATGGGACCAAGCGCTTGGATTCCGCAGACCGCCTGGTCAGCAACGGCTACGGCCTGTGTTTCGTGCTCTTCCCAGATGCCTACAAGGCCCTAGGTGCGAGCGATGGACAAACCATCCTCAATGCAGAAGTCGCGCGGAGCGTCAACGCGCTGGTGAACAACAGAGCAGTTCGAAGCAACACGGTCGAATGCATCAGCGGCGGACAGTTCCGCTCGCAAGCGCCTTTCGATGTGCTGGTGGTGCAGCGCCAAGCCGTGCGTCTGCTGGCGAATCTGCCGGAGTTTGCGCAGTTCCAATCGTTTGCCGAAGTCAAGTACGAGGCGCTTGCCCAGAACGCCAGCCGCCGCCAACAACTTGCAGCGCGGAGGGCCCAGGAACTGGCCACCTGGACGGAAGAAATTGACCGCCTGGCCACAACCGATTCCAACGACAAGGTGGGTTCCTTGTCCCTGGCCTTGGTGAGCGACGAAGGCCGGCCCGTGCGTGCGTGCACGCTGGAGTACACAGGCCCACAAGCTCAGGCGGTGCGCGGCTATGCCGAGCAGCTGATCAGCTACACCTCTCCCAGTTTCCGCAGCAAGGCGCAGGAACTGCGAGCCACCTATAACGCCAATCAGCCCTTTGCCAACGTCTATAAAACCATTGATGCGTTCTATACCGCGTATCAACGTGACCAAAGCAGCTGCCACATCCTGATCACCTTTCCGAAGAACCTCAAACT
Source organism: Comamonadaceae bacterium (assembly GCA_947457975.1). GTDB lineage: Bacteria > Pseudomonadota > Gammaproteobacteria > Burkholderiales > Burkholderiaceae_C > Polaromonas. The sequence continues at coordinate 830 of CANGYC010000290.1, forward strand.
GGTGATGACGGCCATTGAGCGCGACCGCAAGTCCAAGGCCTTCGAGATCAATAACCTCATTGACACCAGCGCAGCCAGAGACACATGGGCCCGCAAACAAGGCTTTGCCGATTTGGCTGCCAGTGAGTTCGCCTCTGACATTCAAGCCAATGCGAACACGCTCAAGACCCTGGCGAGCAAGGGCATCCCGGACAAGGCCACCTACGACGCCACCCTGGCCGAAATGAGGGCCAGCCGCTACAGCGACACCAGCAGCGTGGCCGAAGTGCTGGCCTACCTCGACGACAAGGCGGCAGCGGCCGACAAGCGGGGCATGACCGCCACGGCCATTCGCCGCGAGCGCGAGGCCCAGGCTGAGCAACAGGCGCGGGCCGAACGTGAAAGGCGTGAACAGGAAGAGCGGCTGCGCAACATGCCGCTCACCCAGGCCGGTCTGGATTCCAGAATCACCTACAAGTACTACCACGACGGCAGCTGCCGCAGCTCGTCTGAAGAGCGCTGCATGAACGTCAACCAGTACAGGCAGATCTGCGGCTGGGCCAAGGGCCTGACCCGCAACATTCGCCCCATGGCCGCCGTCATGTACAGCGGTAACTATGCCTCGTTCCTGCGAGACGGCGGCAGCATGGTTGACATCAGCTACCGCTGGTCTGATGCCAGCCAGCAGTGCCGCGTGTCCTTTGCCATCACGGGCCTGTTCAACGGCACCAACCACCGCAAGGAGTTCTCCGGCTACGCCTCCAACTTCATCATCACCAGCAGCAAAGAGGTCCTCATTCACTACGTCTCAGGTATGTAGTGACCAGGCCCGCCGGGCTCCAACCAATGATGATGAAAGGCAGATGGGCACCCGAATTTAGGTTCGGGTGCTGATCAGAGACCCTTCAGGGTCACTCCCACTCAATCGTCGCAGGCGGCTTGGAGCTCACGTCGTAGGTCACGCGGTTGATGCCGCGCACCTCGTTGATGATGCGGCCTGACACCTTTTTGAGCAGTGCATAGGGCAGCTCGGCCCAGTCGGCGGTCATGAAGTCGCTGGTCTGCACCGCGCGCAGGGCCACCACGTAGTCGTAGGTGCGGCCGTCACCCATCACGCCCACGCTCTTGACTGGCAGGAACACGGTGAAGGCCTGGCTGGTGAGCTCGTACCAGGTCTTGCCCGTGGCCTCGTCCCGGAAATTGCGCAGCTCCTCGATGAAGATGGCATCGGCCCGGCGCAGCAGGTCGGCGTAGTCCTTCTTCACCTCGCCGAGGATGCGCACACCCAGGCCCGGGCCCGGGAAGGGGTGGCGGTAGACCATGTCGGCCGGCAGGCCCAGGGCCACGCCCAGCTCGCGCACCTCGTCTTTGAAGAGGTCGCGCAGCGGCTCCAGGAGCTTGAGCCCCAGCTGCTCGGGCAGGCCGCCCACGTTGTGGTGGCTCTTGATGGTGACGGCCTTCTTGCTCTTGGCCCCGCCGCTTTCAATGACGTCGGGGTAGATGGTGCCCTGCGCTAAAAAGGTAGCGCCTTGGTGGCCTTGGCCGCTGGTCTTGAGCTTGGCAGCCTCGGCCTTGAAAACATCGACAAACAGCCCGCCAATGATCTTGCGCTTTTTCTCCGGGTCGCTCTCGCCAGCCAGCTGACCGAGGAAGAGTTCGCTGGCGTCCACACGGATCACCTTGGCATGCAGCTTCCCGGCGAACATGTCCATCACCATGTCGCCTTCATTGAGGCGCAAGAGGCCATGGTCGACAAACACGCAGGTGAGCTGGTCGCCGATCGCGCGGTGAATCAGCGCGGCCGCCACGGAGGAGTCCACCCCGCCTGAGAGGCCCAGAATCACTTCTTCGCTGCCCACCTGGGCGCGGATTTTCTCCACGGCTTCGGTGATGTAGTCGCCCATGATCCAGTCAGGGCGCGTCTGGCAGATGCCCAGCACAAAGCGCTCGATCATGGCCTTGCCTTGCACAGTGTGCGTGACTTCCGGATGGAACTGCACCGCATAAAAACGGCGAGCTTCGTCGGCCATGCCTGCAATCGGGCAGCTGGGCGTGGAGGCCATGCGCTTGAAGCCCGGGGGCAGCTCGGTGACCTTGTCGCCGTGGCTCATCCAGACCTTGAGCATGCCGTGGCCCTCGGCCGTGGTGAAGTCGGCGATGTCTTTAAACAAGGCCGTGTGGCCGTGGGCCCGCACCTCGGCGTAGCCGAATTCGCGGGTGTGCGAGCCTTCCACCTTGCCACCCAGCTGGGTGGCCATGGTCTGCATGCCGTAGCAGATGCCCAGCACCGGAAGGCCCAGCTCGAACACCGCATCGGGCGCCCGGTCGTCCACCTCGTACACACTGGCGTGCGAGCCCGAGAGGATGATGCCCTTGAGC
>CANGYC010000291.1 GCA_947457975.1 Comamonadaceae bacterium
AACAAGGGCCTGAACATCTTCAACACCAAGTACGTGCTGGCCAGCCAGGCCACCGCCACCGACACCGACTTCGCCAACATCGAGAGCGTGGTCGGCCATGAGTACTTCCACAATTGGACCGGCAACCGCGTGACCTGCCGCGACTGGTTCCAGCTCAGCCTCAAGGAGGGCCTGACGGTCTTCCGTGACCAAGAGTTTTCGCAGGACCTGTGTGCCAGCGCCTCGGCGCGCGCCGTCAAGCGCATTGAAGATGTGCGCGTGCTGCGCACCGCGCAGTTCCCTGAAGACGCCGGCCCGATGGCGCACCCGGTGCGGCCCGACAGCTACATCGAGATCAACAACTTCTACACGGTCACCATCTACGAAAAAGGCGCCGAGGTCGTGCGCATGATGCAGACCCTGGTGGGCCGCGATGGCTTTGCGCGCGGCATGAAGCTGTACTTCGAGCGCCACGACGGGCAGGCGGTCACCTGCGACGACTTTGCCCAGGCCATGGCCGACGCCAACCCCGGCTCGGAGCTGGCCCGCCTCTTGGCCCCGTTCAAACGCTGGTACAGCCAGGCCGGCACGCCCCACGTGCACGCGCACGGCCAGTACGATGCCGCCGCGCAGACGTACACCCTCACCCTGCGCCAGAGCTGCCCCGCCACGCCCGGCCAGGCCAGCAAGGCGCCCTTCGTCATTCCCCTGGGTCTGGGCCTGGTGGGCCCCAAGGGCCAGGACCTGCCCCTGAACCTGCAAGGCGGTGCGGCCCTGCCGGTGGCACACACCCTGGTGCTGACCGAGGCCGAGCAGACCTTTGTTTTTTCTGACCTGGACGTCGAACCGGTGCCCTCGCTGCTGCGCGGCTTCAGCGCCCCCGTGGTGCTCGAGTTCGCGCACAGCGATGCGCAGCTCCTGCACCTGCTGCGCCATGACAGCGACCCGTTTAACCGCTGGGAAGCCGGCCAGCGCCTGGCCATCCGCCTGGCGCTGCAGGCGCTCTCGCACGACGGCGAAGACGAACTCCTCAGCGATGCGTACATAGCCGCCATGCGCGAGGTGCTGCTGCACCCGGAGCTCGATGCGGCCTTCAAGGAGCTGGTGCTCACCTTGCCTTCCGAGGCCTACCTGGCCGAGCAGGTGGCGGTGGTGGATCCTCAGCGCATTCATGCGGTGCGTGAGTCCATGCGGCTGCAACTGGCCCTGGCGCTGCGACCCGAGTGGGCGCAGACCTGGCAGAGCCTGCGCGAGCACGGCGCCTACGTGCCTGACGCACGCTCCTCAGGCCGGCGTGCGCTGGCGGGTCTGGCGCTCACGCACCTGTGCATTGACGGTGTGACCGAGCGCGAGGAGACCTGGCCCCAGGCAGCGCTCGAAGCCTTCGAGAGCGCCGGCAACATGACCGAGCGCTTCAACGCGCTCTCGGCCCTGGTGGTCAGCGGCCATGCCCTGGCTGCTACCGCACTGCAGCGTTTTCATGCGCTCTTCAAGGACGAGGCCCTGGTCATCGACAAATGGTTCAGCCTGCAGGCTGGCGCCCCTGACCGCGGCGGCCATGTGCTGCCCGCCGTGCGCCAGCTCATGAAGCACCCGGACTTCAATATCCGCAATCCCAACCGGGCGCGCAGCGTGGTGTCTGCCTTCTGCCAGGCCAACCCGGGGGCCTTCCACCGCGCCGATGCGGCTGGCTATGTGTTCTGGTGCGAGCGCGTGCTGGAGCTCGACGCCATCAATCCGCAAGTGGCCGCGCGCCTGGCTCGGGCGCTGGACCGCTGGAGCAAGCTGGCCGAGCCCTACCGCAGCGCCGCCCGCGAAGCCATCACGCGTGTGGCGGCCAAACCCGATCTGAGCAACGACGTGCGCGAGGTCGTCTCCCGCGCCCTGGCGGACTGAACCCGCACCGCAAAAGAAGAAAGCAATCCATGTCCAACCGCATCTCCCTCACCCGCTACCTGGTCGAGCAGCAGCGCGACCACGGTCACATTCCCTCGCAGCTGCGGCTGCTGCTCGAAGTGGTGGCCCGCGCTTGCAAGAGCATCAGCCAGGCCGTGAACAAAGGCGCCCTGGGCGGCGTGCTGGGCTCGGCCGGCAGTGAGAATGTGCAGGGCGAAGTGCAGAAAAAGCTCGACATCATCGCCAACGAGGTGCTGATTGAGGCCAACGAATGGGGTGGGCATCTGGCGGCTATGGCCTCCGAAGAGATGGATGGCATCTACGTGGTGCCCAACCGCTACCCCCAGGGCGAATACCTGCTGCTCTTCGATCCCCTGGACGGCTCATCGAACATCGACGTGAACGTGAGCATCGGCACCATCTTCAGCGTCCTTAAAAAACCCGAAGGCAGCTCCGGCGTCGACGAGAAAGACTTCCTGCAGCCCGGCAGCCAACAGGTGGCGGCCGGCTACTGCGTCTACGGCCCACAGACCACGCTGGTGCTGACCGTGGGGGACGGCGTGGCCATGTTCACCCTGGACCGCGAGCAGGGCTCCTTCGTGCTCACGCAGGAGAACGTGCGCATTCCAGAAGACACCAAGGAATTTGCCATCAACATGAGCAACATGCGCCACTGGGATGCCCCGGTCAAGCGCTACATCGACGAGTGCCTGGCCGGCAAGGACGGCCCGCGCGGCAAGGACTTCAACATGCGCTGGATCGCCTCCATGGTGGCCGACGTGCACCGCATCCTCACGCGGGGCGGCATCTTCATGTACCCCTGGGACAAGCGCGAGCCCGAAAAAGCCGGCAAGCTGCGCCTGATGTACGAGGCCAACCCCATGGCCATGCTGGTTGAACAGGCTGGCGGCGCCGCCACCAACGCACGCCAGCGCATCCTCGATCTGCAGCCCACCAAACTGCACGAACGTGTGAGCGTGGTGCTGGGCTCGAAAAACGAAGTCGAGCGCGTGACGGCCTACCACCTGCAAGGCTAGCGGGCGCGACCGCCAGCCCGGCCAGACGCCGGGTCAGCCGCTATAATTTTCGTTTCGCCGGTGTAGCTCAGTCGGTAGAGCAGCTCATTCGTAATGAGAAGGTCGGGTGTTCGATTCATCTCTCCGGCACCAATCAAAACAAGCACTTAGCCCAGCCCTCACCGGCTGGGCTTTTTGCCATCTGGGGCTTTACAGACTGTTTACAGACTGCGGCGCGGGGTTTTGGACCTTGTCGGTTGCATGGCCCTAAGAG
>CANGYC010000292.1 GCA_947457975.1 Comamonadaceae bacterium
ATGGTGTTGAAGTTGACGTGCCCGTGCTGGCCGGCAATGCGCTCGGCCACGGCCACGCCCTCTTCCTCGGCCTTGTGCGCGAGCATGGGGCCGCGCACCACGTCACCCACGGCCCACACGCCGGGCAGGTTGGTTTTACAGTCGGCATCCACCAGGATGTCGCCACGCTCGCCCAGCTTCAGGCCAACGGCTTCGGCATTGAGGCCGATGGTGTTGGGCACGCGACCAATGGAGATGATCAGTTTGTCAGCGTCCAGGCTCAGGGCCTCACCCTTGGCGTTGGTGTAAGCAATCGCCACGCCCTTCTTGGAGGTCTTGACCTCGCCAACCTTCACGCCCAGCTCGATCTTCAGGCCCTGCTTGTCGAAGGCCTTTTTGGCTTCTTTGGCAATCTGCTCGTCCACCGCGCCCAGGAAGGTCGGCAGGCCTTCGAGGATGGTCACCTCGGCACCCAGGCGGCGCCAGACCGAGCCCATCTCCAGGCCGATCACGCCTGAGCCAATCAGCGCCAGCTTCTTGGGCACGGCACCGATGCGCAAGGCGCCGTCGTTGGACAACACCGTCTCTTCATCGAAGGGCACGCCAGGCAGCGCACGGGCGTTGGAGCCGGTGGCCAGAATGATCTGCTTGCCGGTGATGCTCTCTTCGGCCTTGCCGGCCACCTTGATCTCGTAGCCGCCCTCAGCGGCCTTCACGAAAGAGCCGCGGCCGTGGAAAAAGGTAACTTTGTTTTTCTTCAGGAGGTACAGGATGCCGTCGTTGTTCTGTTTGACGACGCTGTCCTTGCGGCCAATCATCTTGGCCACGTCCATCTTCACGTCTTTGAGGCTAATGCCGTGGTCTGCGAAGTGGTGGTTGGCCTGCTCAAAGTGCTCGCTGGACTGCAGCAGCGCCTTGGAGGGGATGCAGCCCACGTTGGTGCAGGTGCCGCCCGGCGCCGGGCCGCCAGCGGCGTTCTTCCACTCGTCGATGCAGGCCACGTTCATGCCCAGCTGGGCCGCACGGATGGCGGCAATGTAGCCGCCAGGGCCGCCACCGATGACGATGACGTCGAATTTTTTGCTCATGGGATGTTCCAGTTCAGTTGCAGGCCGTGCAGAACGCACCGTCTCTCAACCCAGCACACGCGGCGGAACCGGCTCAGCCGGTCCGCAGGTGTTGCCCCCTGCAAGGGGGAAGGCGAAGCGACACGCAGTGCGCGCAGCCTGGGGGTGCCTCAATCAGATATCAAACAGCAGGCGGGCCGGATCTTCCAGCGCCTCCTTCATAGCCACCAGGCCCAGCACGGCTTCGCGGCCGTCAATGATGCGGTGGTCATAAGACATGGCGAAGTAGTTCATGGGACGCACCACCACCTGGCCGTTTTCCACGACGGCGCGGTCCTTGGTGGCGTGCACGCCCAGGATGGCCGACTGCGGCGGGTTGATGATGGGGGTCGACAGCATGGAGCCGAAGGTGCCGCCATTGGAGATGGAGAAGGTGCCGCCGGTCATCTCCTCGATGCCCAGCTTGCCGTCCTTGGCCTTCTGACCGTACTCGGCGATCTTCTTCTCGATGTCGGCAAAGCTCATCTGGTCGGCGTTGCGCAGGATGGGCACCACCAGGCCACGGGGCGAGCCCACGGCAATGCCGATGTCGAAGTAGCCGTGGTAGACGATGTCGTTGCCGTCCACCGAGGCATTGAGCACCGGGAATTTTTTCAGGGCATGCACAGCCGCCTTGACGAAGAAGCTCATGAAACCGAGCTTGACGCCATGCTCCTTCTCGAAGCGCTCTTGCATGCGCTTGCGCATCTCCATGACCGGGGCCATGTTGATCTCGTTGAAGGTGGTCAGGATGGCATTGGTGGCTTGCGACTGCAGCAGGCGCTCGGCGATGCGGGCACGCAGACGGGTCATGGGCACGCGCTGCTCGGGGCGCTGGCCGAGGTCGATGGCGGGGGCTGCGACCTGCGGCAGGGCCGAGGTGGGCACGCCCGTCGGGATGGGCGAAGACGCGGCCACCGCAGGCTTGGCGCCTCCGGCAACTGCCGCCAGCACATCGCCTTTGGTGACGCGGCCGTCCTTGCCCGAGCCGGCCACGGAGCCCGCAGCCAGCTGGTGATCGGCCATCAGCTTGGCTGCGGCCGGCATGGCCACACCGGCCATTGCACCGCCGCTCGCCACCGCAGCGGCTGGGGCGGCTGCAGGGGCGGCTGCGGCCGCAGCAGGGGCAGCCGCAGGTGCGGCGGCCGCACCGGCGACACCCTCGGTGTCGATCTTGGCGATCAACTGGTCGGCCGTGACGGTTCCACCGTCGCCCACCACCAGTTCGGCCAGCACGCCCGCGGCAGGAGCCGGGACTTCCATCACGACCTTGTCGGTCTCGATCTCGATCAGGATCTCGTCGATGGCGACGGCCTCACCGGGCTTTTTCTTCCACTGCAGCAAGGTGGCCTCGGCCACGGATTCGGAGAGCTGCGGAACCTTGACTTCTACGATTGCCATGTGATTTCTCTTGAGTTCTTTAAAACGCGGGGTTGTTCTTGGGAATCCGGCGGGATCACTTGCTCAGCACAAAGCCCTTGAGCTTGGCAAACGCCGCCTCGATCAGGGCCTTTTGCTGGTCCTGGTGGAGGTGGGCGTAGCCCACGGCAGGCGATGCCGAGGCGGCACGACCGGCGTAGCCCAGCCGCTGGCCGGACTCCATGTTCTCGTGGATGTTGTGCTGGATGAAGAACCACGCGCCCTGGTTTTGAGGCTCATCCTGGCACCACACGATGTCGGTGGCGTTCGGGTACTTCTTGAGCTCGGCCGCAAAGGCCTTGTGCGGGAAGGGGTAGAGCTGCTCGACGCGGATGATGGCCACGTCGTCGGCACCCTTTTCCTCGCGCTTCTTGACCAGGTCGTAGTAGACCTTGCCCGAGCAGGCGATCACGCGCTTGACCTTCTCGCCCTTGAGCTCCTTGGTCTCGCCAAGGACGGTCTGGAAGGTGCCCTTGGTGAACTCGGAAATCGGAGAGGTTGCGTCCTTGTTGCGCAGCAGCGACTTGGGCGTGAAGATGACCAGGGGCTTGCGCAGGTTGCGCACCATCTGGCGGCGCAGCACATGGAAGATCTGGCTGGCCGTGGTGGGCTGCACGATCTGCATGTTGGTGTC
>CANGYC010000293.1 GCA_947457975.1 Comamonadaceae bacterium
CCCTCGGCCAGGCTCATGCCCATGATGGTGTCGCCGGGCTTGAGGAAGGCCAGAAACACGGCCTCGTTGGCGGACGCGCCGCAATGCGGCTGCACGTTGGCGGCGTCGGCGCCAAAGAGCTGCTTGACGCGGTCAATGGCCAACTGCTCGGCCACGTCCACGTTCTCGCAACCGCCGTAGTAGCGCTTGCCCGGGTAGCCTTCGGCATATTTGTTGGTGAGCTGCGAGCCCTGGGCGGCCATGACGGCGGGCGAGGCGTAGTTCTCGCTGGCGATCAGCTCGATGTGGTGCTCTTGGCGGGCGTTTTCGGCCTGGATGGCGGCCCAGAGTTCAGGGTCGGTCTGTTCGACCAGGATGTGTCGGTTGTACATGGCAGTCCTTCAATGACGGTCCCTGTCCTCGATGAGGAGCGGAGGGCTGCCCAGGCGAACGGCTAAACGCCGGGGCTCGAGGCCGCCGGCTGTGCGCTTCCCAGTGGTGTCCCACGTCAGCCGCGGCTTGTGGAAAAGCCGGACCTATCGCCAGTCGCGCACGGGGGCCAGTGTAGCCCAGGGCCTGGGGCGCCTGACCCGTGAAATCAGGACCCGTTCAGCAAGGCCACCTGATCGGGCGACTTGTCCTTTGGCGCTGCCTCAGGGGGCGCCGAGACGGGAATGGCCGTGCCGTTGGTGGTGGTCGGCTTGCCCTGGGCCACCAGGCGCAGGCGGGCATGCTCGGCCATCACTTTGGCCACGTAGCCGCCGTCTTCCTCCAGATGCGCGGCGCCCACGTAGTAGCGCAGGCCACCTTCCAGGGAGCCGGCGCGCGTGATGCACTCCTGCAGCACCTTCACGCCCACGCGCAGGTTAGTCACGGGGTCAAAGGCGGCCAGCTTGCCACCGAAATGGCGGTACTTGTCATGGTGGATGCCTGTCATGACCTGCATCAGGCCCTGGGCACCCACCGGGCTCTGGGCGAAGGGGTTGAAGCCCGACTCGATGGCCATGATGGCCAGGATCAGGGTGGGTTCGAGCTTGACCTTCTCTCCGATCTCATAGGCCGCAGCCACCAGGGCGCCCACCGGTTCGGGGGCCACGCTGTATTTGCGGCTTAGCCAGTGGGTGACGGCCGCCTGCTCCTTGGGCAGGTCCTTGGGGTTCAGGGCAGTGGCCCGCTCCACCGCGTCGAGCTCGATGAAGCTGTAAGCCGCTTCCTGCCGCTCCAGCAGCAAGGTCATTAGGCGGCTTTCCCCAGCTTCGCGCAGGTCGGGCCGGGCGGTCAGCATGATGGCCAGGAAGGCCACGGCCAGGCCCAGCATGGCGAAGCTGTTGTGGGTGATTTCGAAGAAGCCTTGGGCGATATCGTTCGCCACGTTCGCGAGGCTGCGACGCACACGATGCAGGCCAGCCTTGAAGCCGGTATGTATTTGCGCTGTCATCACACTCCTTGTTGTCTGCCCGAGCACCTCTGGGGTGTCAGTGCTGGATGCCCGTCCAGTTGGCCTGTGGGGTGAGGCCGGGGAGGAGCCGATGCTGGCGCCCTCGGGGACCAGCGCTTCAAGGCTGACCTTGAAGACTAAAAAGCCGAATTTTAGAAGTCGCCTAAATAACCTGTCAATAATATCAAATTAACTCTTTATGCCTTTCGGTTTTTTCTGGGCCTGGACCTGTCGTTCGACCCCTTACTTAATGCGAGCCGTGATTGCCTGCGATCACAGTCCCCTCTGTGATTGAAAGATTTGCCTTGGGTCGGTGGGCGGGACGGGCATAGGATGCTCTTTGTCTGAAGACACTTCAGGCACTGACCGGGCCTTGCGCCTGGTTTCCCAGAGAGGCAATCCCTTGCCTCTGTCGTCGGGTCGGACAATGACGCTCCGACCCGCCAAGCCGATGACCGGTGCCTTGTGCCCGGCCTCTAGGCCCCGACCGGTGAAGCCGGCCGGGGCCTTCTTCATCGGGCTTGAAGACGTGCGGGTTCAGGCCTGGGCTTTCATCAGGATGGGCCCTGCGCCTTGGCCCCGGCTGGTCAGGGGATGGGTAAATGCGGCGAAAATAGTGCCAACGCCTTCCTTTTCTCAATGCGCAGTGGACTGAGCGTGGTCGGGCTGTCCCCCGTGCCGCGTCCCAGCCTGAACCTCGGGCTGGCCCTTGCCGCCCCTTCCTTGCCACTCTTTCCCCTTTCCCTTTCAACCTTCGCCCATGTCTTCTCCTGATTCTTCACAAGCCCAGGCTCGAACTTCTGCCGACCTGCAGGCCCTCGACAAGCTCACGGGCGGCGCCTTCACCGCCCCGACCTCGGGGGAGCGCGCCACGCGCATCCGCAGCTGGTTGCAGACCGAGCCTTCGGCCGAGCAGATGGCGGAGGTCTACAAGCTCCTGTCGAACCGGGACAAGGGGGCAGCCAAGCCGCTGCGCGAAAAGCTGGACGACCTGCGCCGTGCCCGCGAGCAGGAGGCGGTGGTGGCCGAGTGGGCTGCCAAGGCCCAGCAACTGCTGGACCTACCCAAGCTCAACCTGGCCGATGCCCTGGCCTGGCAGCGCGACGCGGCCAAGGCGGGCGCGCCCCTGTCACGCGAGCCCCTGGCGGGTTTGAAGACCCAACTGGCCGAGCGTGTGCGCACCATTGAAGATTTGCAGCACCGCACCCAGGTCCAGCGCGAGGCGGCCGTGCTGATCGCCCAGCGTACTGAGGTGCTGTCCACCAAGCCCTGGCAGGATGCCCAGGCTGTTTGGGAGGGCTTGCGCGCCGATGTGTCGGCTTGGCAGGACCAGGCTGAGGCCTTCAAGCAAGACCCCATCTGGCCCAGCGTGGACCCCCGTTTCCCGGCCTTGCTGGACGCGGCCCGCACCCAGCTGTTGGCGGTCTGGCAAGCCTTCGAGGCGGCCCTGGCCCTGGCCGTTGCCGCGGCCGCCGACCCAGCTGCGCCCTTGCCGGCCGTGCCCGTCTGGGCCGACCAATTGCGGGCTGGCCGTGGGCAGGCCCCGGCAGAAAAACCGGTTCGTGCCAAGCCCGATCCGGCTGCCAACGCCGAGCAGCGTGCCGCCGCCAGCCATGTCGTGTCGGCCGCGCTGGCCGTGCTGAAGACCGAGCTGGCCGAAGGCCATGGCAAGTCCACCCCCAAGGCCGCGGCCGACCTGCGCCAGGCCCTCAA
>CANGYC010000294.1 GCA_947457975.1 Comamonadaceae bacterium
CAAGGAGATCTTTATGCATTGCACCCGTCGGTATTTGGCGATGGTCGCCGCAGCGCTCGTGCTGCCAGGCCTGTCTTTTGCGCAAGCCGATGCCTTTCCTGCCAAGCCGGTGCGCGTGCTTGTGGGCTTTCCGCCCGGGAGTTCCACCGACGTCGCTGCCCGGGCGATGGCCCAGCGGCTGGGCCAGTCCCTCGGCCAACAATTCATCGTGGAAAACCGTGCTGGGGCCAGTAGCAATATCGCGGCCCGTGCCGTGGCGTCTGCGCCGGCCGATGGCTACACCCTGTTCGTCGGGACCATCGCCAACACCATCAATGCGACCCTGCAGGCCGGCAGCGCCGTCGACATGTCAAGGGACATGCTGCCGGTGGCCATGATCGGAAGCGTGCCCAATATCCTGGTGGCGCATCCGTCCCTGGGCGTGGACAGCATCGATCAGCTGGTGGCCAAGGCCAAGGCCGAGCCTGGGCGCATCACCTTTGCGTCGTCGGGCAATGGAACCTCGCCCCACCTGTCGGGTGAACTGCTGGCGCACATGGCGGGGGTGCGCATGATGCACGTGCCCTACAAGGGAAGTTCCCCGGCCGTGGTGGACCTCCTGGCGGGACAGGTCATGACCATGTTCAGCCCGGCCTCCACCGTCCTGCCCCATATCCGGGAAGGAAAGCTCAAGGCCCTTGCTTCAACAGGCTTAAGGCGAGCCTCCTCGATGCCCGACCTGCCGACCGTCGACGAGCTCGGTCTTAAGGGCTTCGAGACCTCGGTGTGGTTTGGCCTGAATGCACCCCGTGGCACACCGGCCCCCGTCATTGAAAGGCTTCGTGCCGCCATCCAGTCCGCTCAGGAGAGTGCCGAGCTGCAGGCGCAGTTCAGGGTGCAAGGCATCGAGCTGGTGCGTGCAGGCCCTGCCGACTATGCCAACCTCATCAGGACTGAAACCGACAAATGGGCCCGGATCATCAAGGCGGCCAATGTGCAGCCCGAATGAGCCAGGGCTTGCCTGTATTCATTGAACCCAGAAAGGACACAGGGCTATGGCGAAATTAACGCTCATGGAATGCCGCAAGTTCATTGATGCTGTTTTTGAGAAGGCCGGGCAGATGGGCGTGCCCGTGGCCTGTGCCATCGTGGGACCCGAAGGACACATCATTGCCCTTGAGCGCATGGACGATGCGGGCTTCATCACCCCGGACACGGCCCGAGCCAAGGCATTCACCATGGCTGCGTTTCGCTCAATGAGCCCGCGCTTTTCCGACGGACTGGTCATCCAGCACTGGTTCAAGGAGCGAAACCCGCAGATGCTGGCCAATGCATCCGTTTTTACCAACGGCCAGATCGTGGCCTCTGGCGGATGCTCACCGATCTTCTCGGGCGACGAGATGGTGGGCGCCTATGGCATCAGCGGCGGCACCTCGGGTCAGGACGAGCAGATGAGCGATTACGCACGCCCTAAGGTGGGATGGTCGCACCGACCGGCGACTGACAATCTGCCGCAGGAAGCCAAGGACCAGATCAACGCTATTTATCGGCAGGTCGGCTTGACGGATCGCTTCGTGTAGCCGCTCAGTTCGGGCCGTATTTCTTGGGCATGCGGCATTCCTCACGCCGGGCTGGGCGTGCGCATGAAGGCCTCTAAGGCCTCGATCCCCAGCGGCGGGCAGAACAGGTAGCCCTGGTAGCACTCGCAGCCGTGGCGCGCGAGGAAGTCGCGCTGCGCTTCGGTCTCCACCCCTTCGGCGATCACCGCCAAGCCCAGGCTTTGCGACAGGCTGATGATGGTGCGCGCAATCGCTGCATCATTCGGGTCGGTGAGCACGTCCTTGACGAAGGCGCGGTCGATCTTGAGCTGGTCCAGCGGCATGTGCTTGAGGTAGGACAGCGCCGAGTAGCCCATGCCAAAGTCGTCGATGGACAGGGTCACGCCCAGGTCCTTGAGCATGCCCATCTTGGCCATCGTCACCTCGATGTCGCTGGCCAGCAGGCTCTCTGTCAGTTCGAGCTTGAGCCGGTCCGCGCGGATGCCGGTGCGGCCGATGGTGGCCATCACCAGGTCCACAAACTCGGGGTGGCGGAACTGCCGCGCACTCACGTTCACCGCCACCACCAGGTGCTCGGTGTCGGGCCGCCCAGCCCAGGCGGCGATCTGTGCGCAGGCCGTCTCCAGCACCCAGGTGCCCAGCGGCATGATCAGCCCGCTTTCCTCGGCTTGCGGGATGAACTCATCCGGGCCGATCAGGGCGCCCTCGCGCTGCCAGCGCACCAGGGCCTCCACACCCACCATGCGCCCGTTGCGCCCCACCTGGGGCTGGTAGTGCAGAACCAAGTGGTGCTCATGCAGGGCCTGCCGCAGCTCGGAGGTCAGCGCGGCATTGGCCGTGGCGGCCGCCTGCATGGCCGGATCGAAAAAGCACAGGCTGTTGCGGCCTGCCGCCTTGGCCTGGTACATGGCCAGGTCCGCCTGCTTGAGCAGCTCGCCAATGCTTTCATGGTCGTTGTGGAACGGGGTGATGCCCACGCTGCAGGTGCCGTGGAACTGGTGGCCCGCCAACTCGTAGGGCTCGCTCAGGGTCTGCAGGATCTTCTGGCCCACCACGCGGGTCTTGGCGGCCGCTGCCGCCGCATCCGCGCCCAGGTCTTCGAGCATCACCACGAACTCGTCACCGCCCAGACGCGCCACGGTGTCGTGCCGGCGCACGCAGCTGGCCAGGCGCTGCGCCACCTGCTGCAGCAGCATGTCGCCGCGCGCATGGCCCAGGGTGTCGTTGAGCACCTTGAAGTGGTCCAGGTCGATGAACATCAGTGCGCCCTGGCGCAGCCACCCGCCCGGGGCATGGAGTGCCTTTTGCAGCCGCTCCACCAGCAGCCGGCGGTTGGGCAGCTGGGTGAGGGTGTCGTAGAAGGCCAGGCGTTCGATGGCGTCGTCCTGCGCCTTGCGCGCCGTGATGTCGCGGCCCACCGCCACCCAGTGCCGCACGCCGCGGGGCGACTCGTCCACCGGCACCACCTCCAGTTCCATCCAGAACATCTCGCCGTTCTTCTTGTGGTTGATGAGTTCGGCATGCACCGGCTCCCAGCGCCTGAGCGCCTGGCGGATCCGCTCGAGCTCGTCCGGCTGCGTCAGCGGGCCTCC
>CANGYC010000295.1 GCA_947457975.1 Comamonadaceae bacterium
CGCCGCCACTGCGCGGCATCACCCGGCGTGGCGGCGGGACGCAGGTCCCAGCTCACCACCAGCAGCGCCTCCTCACTCACGGCGCGGCGCACGATGCGCAGCTGCCGTCCATCCCAGCTGAAGGCGTTGAGGTAAGGGCTGTCGGCCGCCTGGTCCAGGTCCAGGCTCCATTGGGCCAGCGCCGTCTGCAGGCTCGCCAGCGCCTGGCCGCGCTCGCGCAGCTGCGTCTGGCTGCGCAAGAGGCCGTCCAGCCCGCGCCAGCTCATGACGGACATCATCGCCAGCAGCAGCAGGCCCACCATCACCTCCATCAAGGTGAAGCCGTGGCAGGGTGTGCGCTGGGCAGGCATGGGGCGTGTCTTCAGTAGCGGCCCAGCACGCTGGCCAGGCTCAGCAGCACCGATTCGCCATGCCCGCCCGGATCGCTCAGCAGCACCCTCACCCGCACCTGCTGCAAGTCGGGGCTGGCGGTCTGCGTGATGGTGGTGAGCACCTCCAGCGCACGCCCCGCCTGCTCGCAGCGGCTGCGCTCTTGTCCAGCGGCAGGTAGCTGCCGCAGCAGGCGCAGCTCGGTGAATCGGTTGCGCGCGCACACTTCGGCCAGCAGGGTGATGGGCTCGCGCTCGGCCCGCAGCTGCAAGCTCGACTGCAGCGCCACGCCGGCAGCCAGGGCCACGGCCACCATGCCCAGGGCCACCAGCACCTCCACCAGCGTGAAGCCACGGCCGCAGGTCATGGACCTCCCATCGCCGGCTGCACGCCAAAGGGCCGCACACCGTCGGTGGCCACGCGCCAGCGCCGCGCCGGTGCAGCGCGGCTGGCCACCAGCACCGCCTGCGGCGCCAGCACCGGCTCCGGGCCGAGCAGCAGCACCTCGCCTTCTTCCACCTGGGCCTGCACGCCCGCGTGCTTCCAGGTCTGCGGCAGCGCCAGGCCCTGCAGACCCTCGAAGCGAAAGCCGTCGGGCGCCACCTGCCAGCGCACGGGCAGGCCCGTGCTGCGCGAATGGGCGCGCGCGCTTTCCAGCAGAGCCGCCAGGCGCAGCGCATCCTCCTCCACCTGGGCGGCGTTTGGGTCCCGAAAGGCCAGACTCACCGCCGCCGTGGCCAAGCCGATGAGGGCCAGCACCACCATGAGCTCCAGCAGGGTCCAACCCAGCGCAGCCTGTGGGCTAGCCGGCCGATTGAGCCAATTGAGCCAATTGAGCCGATTGCGCAGATTGCGCTGATGGAGCCAGTTGAGCCTCTTAAAACTATTGCCAGCTGCCGACATCTGCGTTGTAGCCCTCGCCGCCCGGTTTGCCGTCGGCCCCATAGGACAGCACGTCGATTTCGGCTCGCGTGCCGGGGTTCATGTACACATAGGGCTGTCCCCAGGGGTCGCGGGGCAGCTTGTCCAGGTAGGGCCGCCAGTTGGCTGCGGCCGGCTCCTGCGTGGGCCGCTGCACCAGCGCCTGCAGGCCCTGCTCGGTGCTGGGGTAGCGCAGGTTGTCCAAGCGGTACAGGCGCAACGCCTGCATCAGGTTGTTCACGTCGGTGCGTGCGGCCGAAACGCGGGCGTCGTCGGCGCGGTTGAGCACATTGGGCACGATGAGGGCGGCCAGCACGCCGATGATGACCAGCACCACCATCAGCTCGATCAGCGTGAAGCCCCGCCCGTTCAGCTTGCGGCGTCGGGCTGGCATGGGTGAAGATGAACCGGTCATGACCCTGCGCCCTTCGCTGCCCGACATCACTGCCTCGCTGGGGCAGGCCCAGGGCCGGCGCAGCATCACGCTGCTGCTGGTGCTGCTGTCACTGGCCTCGGCGATCGCCTGGGCCTGGGCCGCCCAGCGCCTGGCCGAACCACCTTCCGCAAGCACCGCACCGGCTGCGCCCCCGGCGCCTGCCGTGGCCCTGCTGGGCGAGGCTGAACTGGCGCGGCTGCTTGGGGACACGGGCACGTCTGGGAGCGAGCCTGCGCCGGGACCGGGTTCGCGCTTCGTTCTGCTGGGGGTGATCGCGGGCGCCAGCGGCCAGGGTGCTGCGCTGATTGCCGTAGACGGCCAGCCGGCCCGGCCTTTTCGCGTGGGCATGGCGGTGGCGCCTGGCTTCGTGCTCCAGCGGGTGGCCGCCCGCGAGGTGATGCTGGCCGAAACGCCAGAAGGACCTGTCAAGCTCACGCTGCCACTGCCGGCCTGGGAGCCGGCGCCGCCGTCCCCGCGCCCCACGCCGGTGCCCGGCCCCGAGGTGCCGGTGGAGGCCAACCCGAGTGCACCCGTGCGGCGGGCAGAGCCGTCCGGGCCTTGAACGGTGTGCGCGCTCATGCCGGCGGCCTCCAGTCCTCACCTTCTTCTTCTGGGGGCGCAGGTGCGGGGGCCCCGCCGTCGTCCGGGTCCACCGGCAGGTGGGTGGGGTTGTCCGGATCGTCCGGGGGCGGCGCGCCTGGCAGGGGCATGGGATGCGAGGGCGATTTTTTCATGGGCTGGGTCACCGCAAGGCTGATGGTGGGCGCATGTTGCGGCCCCTCTGGGCGTTTGCGAAGAAGCAGCGCGCGGTGCTGCGTGTCAGCCAAGGCCGACAGCTGTGCTGCTGGCGTGCCCGACCTCGGGCGCGCTGCTCAGCGGGCGCTGGCGTTCTGACTGCCTTGCGCCCAGCGGGCCAGCCAGGACTGCAGGGGGCTGTGTTCGGGCAGCACATAGACCACGCCACCCTGCTGGCCCAGCAGGGGCTGGATCACGCCCTCATAGAAGGCCACGGGCAGCACCACGCAGCCCATGGATACGCGCTGCGCGCTCGCCACTTCGGCGGCCAGGCGCTTGAGCCGCGCGGCCTGGGCCAGGCCCGGGCGCACGCGGTGCATGGCCAGGCCCGCCTCGTAGTCCAGCCAGACCACGGGCTCACCCTGGATGTTCACGCCCGGCTCCGTGTTGAAGCGGCCGGCCGGGGTGATTCGCGCGTCGCGGGCCAGGCGCACCACGTCGCGCGTGGTGATGTCCGGCACCTCGTGGTCGCCGCGGGCCAGGCCCAGCAGGGCCGGGCTGCTGGCCAGCTGCTGGTGCTGCGCATCGAACACCCACACGCGCGCCTGCTGCTTGTCGACCACCACGTAGGGGCGACTCGCGTGGTTACCGGTGTGGGCC
>CANGYC010000296.1 GCA_947457975.1 Comamonadaceae bacterium
CAGCGTGCGTTCAGCCAAGCCACAGGTTTGACGCTCAATTTTGTGCAGGACAACCACAGCCGCAGCGCTCAGGGCGTGCTGCGGGGGCTGCACTACCAAATACAGCAGCCTCAGGGAAAGCTGGTGCGTGTGGTGCGTGGCTGCGTGTTCGATGTGGCTGTGGATATTCGCCGCAGCGCGCCCACCTTCGGGCGCTGGGTGGGTATGGAATTGTCCGAGGAGAACCAGCGCCAGATGTGGGTGCCGCCTGGTTTTGCCCATGGGTTTCTGGTGCTCAGCGACTCGGCGGATTTTCTCTACAAGACCACCGATTACTACGCGCCTGAGCATGAGCGCTGTATTGCCTGGAATGATCCTCAATTGGCCATTTCATGGCCACAGGACTTGGTGCCGCGCCTGTCGGCCAAGGATGCCGTGGCGCCCGCATTCGCTCAGGCTGAATATTTCCCTTAATCTGTTTTCATATTGGCATTTATTCCAAAAGGTAAGCTCGGTCTGCTTTGAGGCGCCAGGTTCCGATATATGATCCGGTTACTTTCATATTCCGGACCTGATGTCCAAAATCTGTTTCTCCCCTACTTCAAGGAGTCGTCATGAGTAATCTGATTGATATTCAGCACCAGATCGAGAAACTGCAAAAACAGGCCGACACCATTCGCTCCCGCGAATTCGATGCCACGGTGCAGGAGATCCTGGCCAAGATGCAGGCCTTCGGCATCACCCTCAAAGACCTCGCGGCTGCCCAACCCAAGGCAGGCAAGTCCAAGGCCAAGGCTGCCAAGGCCCCCCGCCGCGCTGGCGCCAAGGGCAAGGGTCGTCCGTCCCCCAGCAAGGGCGGCAGCGTGACGCCCAAGTACCGCGGCCCCAATGGCGAAACCTGGACTGGCCGGGGCCTGATGCCGCGCTGGCTGGCCGCTCTGGTGGCCGAGGGACGCACCAAGGAAGAATTCGCCATCACGGCTTGAGTGCGCCGGAGGGCGCCGGAGTGCGCTTGCGGTCGGCCCGCTGTGGGCGGGTGCTGCACAATGCGGGCTTTCATGCCGACTGCTTTTCCCATGAGTTCCGACGACCTCGACCTCTCCCACATCGCCCCGCGCGACAAGGCCGAAATCTTGGCCCAGGCCCTGCCGTACATCCGCAGGTTCCACGGCAAGACCCTGGTCATCAAGTACGGCGGCAACGCCATGACCGACCCGGCTTTGCAGGCCGCCTTTGCCGAGGACGTGGTGCTGCTCAAGCTGGTGGGCATGAACCCGGTGGTGGTGCACGGAGGCGGCCCGCAGATCGAGACCGCGCTCAAGCGCCTGGGCAAATCGGGCGAGTTCATTCAGGGCATGCGCGTGACCGACGCCGAGACCATGGAAGTGGTCGAGTGGGTGCTGGCCGGTGAAGTGCAGCAGGACATCGTGGGCCTGATCAACCAGGCCGGCGGCAAGGCCGTGGGCCTGACCGGTCGCGATGGCGGCCTGATCCGCGCCCGCAAGCTCAAGATGCTGGACCTCCAGGACCCGAGCAAGGAGCATGACGTCGGCCAGGTTGGTGAGATCGTGCAGATTGACCCGGCCGTGGTGCGGGCCCTGCAAGACGATCAGTTCATTCCCGTGGTCAGCCCCATCGGCTTTGGTGAGCACAACGAAAGCTACAACATCAACGCCGATGTGGTGGCGGCCAAACTGGCTACCGTGCTGCAGGCTGAAAAGCTGGTGATGCTCACCAACATCAAGGGCGTGCTGAATAAGTCGGGCGAGCTGATCACCGAACTCACGCCCCGCCAGATCGATGACCTGGTGCTTGACGGCACCATCAGCGGCGGCATGCTGCCCAAGCTGGCTGGCGCCATAGATGCGGCGAAAAGCGGCGTCAATGCGGTGCACGTGGTCGATGGCCGCGTGCCCCATGCCATGCTGCTGGAAATCCTGACCGATCAGGCCTACGGCACCATGATCCGCTCGCACTGAGCGTTTGCCGTCCCTGCCTGCCCCTCCTCGCATGCCCGAACTTGACCCTGCGCTGAGCCCCGAGGGCGATGCCGACCTGCCGGTGCGCAAGCGCCCGCGCCCGGGCGAGCGGCGCCTGCAGATCCTGCAAACTCTGGCGCAGATGCTGGAGCAACCGGGCGAGCGCATCACCACCGCCGCCCTGGCGGCGCGGCTGGAGGTGAGCGAGGCGGCCCTGTACCGGCATTTCGCCAGCAAGGCGCAGATGTTCGAGGGGCTGATTGATTTCATCGAGCAGTCGGTGTTCTCCCTGGTCAACCAGGTGCAAGAGCGCGAGGCCGATCCGCTCGAGCGTGTGCGGCGCCTGGCCCACCTCCTGCTGCAGTTCGCCGAGAAGAACCCAGGCATGGCGCGGGTGATGGTGGGCGATGCGCTGGTCTTCGAACACGAGCGCCTGCAGGAGCGCATGAATTTCTTTTTCGACAAGCTCGAGGCGAGTTTGCGCCAGGCCTTGCGCGAGGCGCCGGCTGCGTCATGGCCCCAGGAGGATGTCCAGGTGCGAGCGTCCCTGCTGCAGTCTTTCCTGCTTGGCCGCCTTCAACGCTTTGCCCGCTAGGGCTTCAAGCGCCTGCCCTCCGAACAGCTTGATGCCAGCCTGGCCGTGCTGCTGCGCTGAGCGCCCCCTTTTTCACCACAACTCGAAAGGCACTGGAGATGAAACTCGTTCGCTATGGACAGCCCGGCAAAGAAAAGCCCGGCCTGATGGACGCCACCGGCAAGCTGCGTGACTTGAGCGGTGTGATCCCGGACATCGGCCCGGCCCAGCTCAGCGATGCCGCGCTGGCCAAGCTGCGCCGCATCAAGCCTGAATCGCTGCCCCTGGTGCGCGGCAAGCCGCGCCTGGGTTGCCCCGTCACCGGCACTGGCAAGTTCGTGGCCATCGGCCTGAACTATGCGGACCATGCGGCCGAGGCAGGGCTGCCGCTGCCCAAGGAACCCATCATCTTCATGAAGACCACCAGCTGCATGCAGGGCCCGAACGACCCGGTGATGCTGCCCAAGGGCTCGGTCAAGAGCGACTGGGAGGTCGAGCTGGGCCTGGTGATCGGCACCCGTGCCCGCCATGTTTCGCAAAAAGCGGCGCTGGACCATGTGGCCGGTTACTGCTTGATCAA
>CANGYC010000297.1 GCA_947457975.1 Comamonadaceae bacterium
AGCAGCGCGTGGCCCTTGCCCGCACGCTGCTGAAGAATCCGCCGGTGCTGATCTTCGATGAGGCCACCTCGGCGCTGGACTCGAGCAATGAACGCGCCATCCAGGCTGAGCTGCGCACCGCCGCCGAGAACAAGACCACGCTGGTGATCGCCCACCGCCTCTCCACGGTGGTGGATGCGCATGAGATCCTGGTGATGGACAGCGGCCGCATCATCGAGCGCGGCACCCACGCCGCGCTGCTGGCCCAGAGCGGACGCTATGCGCAGATGTGGACCATGCAGCAGCAGGGGCATGACAGCGCCGAGGCCCAGGCCTGAGCTGATTTACAGTGCCCGCAGCCCCCCACGCACCCGATCCCCATGGAAACCAAGTGGCTGGAAGACTTCATCAGCCTGGCTGAAACCCGCAGCTTCAGCCGGTCTGCGCAGCTGCGGCATGTCACGCAGCCGGCGTTCTCGCGGCGCATTCAGGCGCTCGAGGCCTGGGCCGGCACCGACCTGGTAGACCGCAGCTCCCACCCTACGCAGCTCACCCCGGCAGGTCAGGCTCTGTACGCCCAAGCTCTGGAGATGCTGCAGGGCCTGCAGGCCACCCGTGCCATGCTGCGCGGCCAGTCGGCGGCGGCGCAGGACCTGATCGAGTTCGCCGTACCCCACACCCTGGCCCTGAGCTTCTTTCCCACCTGGCTCAGCGGTTTGCGCGAGCGCCTGCCGTCCTTGAAGTGCCGCGTGGCGGCCCTGAATGTGCATGACGCCCTCTTGCGCCTGATCGAAGGCAGCTCTGACCTGCTGATCGCTCACCACCACGAGGCCCAGCCCCTGGCCCTGGACCCCCAGCGCTTTGACATGCTCGAACTCGGCCAGGACCATTTGGCGCCTTACACGGTGCCTGCCGCCGACGGCTCGCCGCTGTTTGCCTGGCCCGGCCAGGCGGCCCAGCCGCTGCCCTACCTGGGTTATGCCCCGGGCGCCTACCTGGGTAGCGTGGTCGACCTGCTGCTCAGCCAGTCTGGGGCTGGCCTGCACCTAGAGCGCCTGCATGAGGCCGACATGGCCGAGGGCCTCAAAGCCATGGCGCTCGAAGGCCAGGGCCTGGCGTTCCTGCCGCACAGCGCCGTGCAGCAGGAGCTGGCCCAAGGCCGGCTGGTGCCCGCCGGCCCGGGACCGCAGGCCCTCTTGCCGCTGCGGCTCTACCGTGAAAAGCCCGTGGGCAAGCGCAGCCCCAAAAGTGCCGCCCAGGCCCTGTGGGCGCACCTCAAACAGGCAGCAGGCTGAGCTTTACGTGGCTCCCCGCAGGGCCCGCCTGATGCGCGCTTGTCCCACACGGCCGGGCCCGAGGCCAGCCTATATTGAAGGGCCTGCCGAGTTGGCGTTTTTTCGGGAGTGCGCCATGAACCCAGCTTCTTCTTCCTCCTCTGCGCAGAGCCGATCCCTGTTTGGGGCCCATGCCCGGCTGCAGGCACAGGGGACTCCGAGCCGTCCTGTCTGGCCCTTCCGGGTCCGAAGCCTCAAGCCGCCAGCCACCGAACGCGCGGGCAGCGCGCCCGAGCGCCCACGCGAGACCTCCTGACTGTCTCCAGCGCGTCGACCGTTTCCACGCCTGGATTGATTTGTAAAAAAATGTGTGTTTTACTCGCGAATCATTCACAGGTGAGTGCCAAGGAGGTCGCAGGTAGGCAGGCGACCTCTGGAACCGCCCCGCTGACTTCAACACATGAGTTCGCCATCCAGCCCCCAGGCTCTTGGGGCCTACCTTCAATCCCTGCGCCTGGCCGCCGGTCTGGAGGTCTCTGTGTTGGCGCGGCGCGCGAGCCTGTCTACGGCGCAGATCGCTGAGCTCGAAAGCGGGGCCGACAGGCTCTTCTACAACCCTGCTATCCGCCAGCAGGCCGCACACAAGCTCATCCGTTTATTGGGTGGCGATGTGGCGCAGTGGCCGGGCGCGCCGGTGGCGCCAGCGTCTTCCCAGTCCCTGCTTCCACCTGAGCCCCTGGTGCCCCGCCTGCCCGAGCCGCGCGGCCAGGTGCCCTCGCCCCAGGCGCCGCGCCGCATGCTGATGGTCGCTGGCCTGCTGCTTGCGCTGCTCTTGGGTGTGGCCTGGCAGATGGGCACTTTCGGGCGGTTTACGCCTGCAAGCGACAGCCAGCCCAGTGCCTCCAGCGCTGCAGAAACAGCCCAGCCCGCGCTGGCTCAGGCCCAGCCCGAGGCGCAGCCCATGCGCGCAGCCCCGGCCGCTGCTCCTACCCCTGCCTCTGCAGCGCCCCTGGTGCAGGTGGCCGAGGCTTCAGCACCGAGCACCTGCGCCCCACCCTCGGGCGATGCACCCAGCGTGCAGCCGCCGCAGGCGCGTAAACCCGGTGACATGGTCTACGTGCTCAGCCCGGTGAGCCAGCTGCTGTGCGTGGCCGATGCCACGGGCAAGCTGCAGGCCAAGCGCCTGGAGCCGGGGCAGGGCCACAGCTTTTATGGCCAGGCGCCTTGGCGCCTGCAGTCCAGCCAGTTGGCGCAGACCCAGGTCTACTTCCAGGGCTGGAAGGTGCCGTGGCCGGCCGAGCTCAGGGACCGGGTCGATCTGGTCGAGTTGCGCTGAACCCGGCCATGTGCCGGGCCAGGGCCTCGGCCACCTCGATGCCGTCCACGCCCGCCGAGAGAATGCCGCCGGCGTAGCTCGCGCCCTCGCCAGCCGGATACAGCCCCCGAAGATTGATGCTCTGGTAGTCCTCGCCGCGCTTGATGCGCACCGGTGAGGAGGTGCGCGTTTCCACGCCGGTGAGCACGGCATCGTGCCGGTCAAAGCCGCGGATTTTCTTGCCGAAGGCCGGCAAGGCTTCACGCATGGCCTCGATGGCATAGCCGGGGAGGGCGGCGGCCAGGTCGGTCAGGTGCACGCCGGGCTTGTACGAAGGCAGCACCTCACCGAAGGCCGTGGAGGCCCGGCCCGCAATGAAGTCGCCCACCAGCTGGCCGGGCGCTTCATAGGAGCTGCCGCCCAGCACATAGGCCTGTGATTCCAGACGCCTTTGCAAGGCCACGCCCGCCAGCGGATGCACCACGCCGCCGGGGCCGGGCTGTTCGCCGGGGGCCAGAAAGTCCGGTGGCGCGATG
>CANGYC010000298.1 GCA_947457975.1 Comamonadaceae bacterium
AGATCGGCGGTACCGTGGGTGACATCGAGTCCCTGCCCTTCCTCGAGGCTGTGCGCCAGATGAGCCTCAAGCTCGGCCCCAACAACACCGCCTTCGTGCACCTGTCCTACGTGCCCTGGATCGCTGCTGCCGGCGAGCTCAAGACCAAGCCCACACAGCACACGGCCCAGAAGCTGCGAGAGATCGGTATCCAGGCCGACGCCCTGCTCTGCCGCGCCGACCGCCCGATTCCCGAGGAAGAGCGCGCCAAGATCTCCCTCTTTTCCAACGTGCCTGAATGGGGCGTGATCTCCATGTGGGACGTGGACACCATCTACAAGGTGCCGCGCATGCTGCATGAGCAGGGCCTCGATGGCCTGATCTGCGACAAGCTGCGCCTGAACACGCCGCCGGCCAACCTGGCCCGCTGGGACCAGCTGGTGCACGAGACCGAGCATCCCCACGAGGAAGTGCGCATTGCCATGGTCGGCAAATACGTGGACCTCTCGGACAGCTACAAGTCTCTGAACGAAGCCATCCGCCACGCCGGCATGAAAAACCATGCGCGCGTGAACATCGAGTACCTGGACTCCGAGACCCTCACACCCGACAACGTCTCGCAACTGGCCAAGTTCGACGCCATTTTGGTGCCCGGCGGCTTCGGCAAGCGCGGCATCGAAGGCAAGATCTGCGCAGCCCGCTACGCCCGCGAAAACAAAGTGCCTTACCTGGGCATCTGCCTGGGCATGCAGGTGGCCACCATCGAGTACGCGCGCCATGTGGCGGGCCTCAAAGATGCCAACTCCACCGAATTCGAACCCGATAGCCCGCACCCGGTCATTGCGCTGATCACCGAGTGGAAGGACGCTGACGGCACCATCAAGACGCGCACCGAGAAATCGGACATGGGCGGCACCATGCGCCTGGGCGCACAAAGCTCGGACGTGAGCAAGGGCACCTTGGCCCATCAGATTTACGGCGACGTGGTCACCGAGCGTCACCGCCACCGCTACGAGGCCAACGTGAACTACCTGGACCAGCTGCGCCAAAACGGTCTGGTCATCTCGGCTCTGACGCAGCGCGAGCAGCTCACCGAAATCGTCGAGCTGCCGCAGTCGGTGCACCCCTGGTACATGGGCGTGCAGTTCCACCCCGAGTTCAAATCCACCCCCTGGGATGGCCATCCGCTCTTCAACGCCTACATCAAGGCCGCGCTGGACCACCAGGGCGGCGGCAAGAATCTGAAGGTGGCCGCGTGAGCAACGCGCCCCGCGCCAAGGTGAACGCATGAAGCTCTGCGGTTTTCCTGTCGGGCTGGACAAGCCCTTCTTCCTGATCGCCGGCACCTGCTCCATCGAGGGGCTGGAGATGTCGCTGGAGGTGGCCGGCCGGCTCAAGGAGATCTGCGCGCCCCTGGGCATCCCGCTCATCTACAAAGGCTCCTTCGACAAGGCCAACCGCTCCTCAGGCAACAGCAAGCGCGGCGTGGGCATCGATGCGGGCCTCAAGATCCTCGATGACGTGCGACGCCAGCTCAAGCTGCCCATCCTCACCGATGTGCACGACGAAGCCCAGGTGGCCGAGGTGGCCAGCGTGGTGGACGTGCTGCAGACACCGGCCTTCCTGTGCCGCCAGACCGACTTCATTCGTGCAGTGGCCCAGAGCGGCAAGCCCGTGAACATCAAAAAGGGCCAGTTCCTTGCGCCCTGGGACATGAAGAACGTCATTGACAAGGCACGCGATGCCGCCCGCGAGGCAGGTCTCTCGGAAGACAGGTTTCTGGCCTGCGAGCGCGGGGTGAGCTTTGGCTACAACAACCTCGTGGCCGACATGACCAGCCTGGCTGAGATGCGCAAATCTGGCGCCCCGGTGGTGTTCGATGTCACCCATTCGGTGCAAAAACCAGGCGGCCTGGGCGCCAGCAGCGGCGGTGCCCGTGACATGGTGCCCGTGCTCGCGCGGGCCGGCGTGGCCGCAGGCGTGGCCGGTCTCTTCATGGAGACCCACCCGAAACCAGCCGACGCCTGGTCAGATGGCCCGAACGCCGTGCCACTCAAGCACATGCAGGCCCTGCTCGAAACGCTGGTGGCCCTGGACCAGGTCACCAAAAAAAGCGGCTTCCTCGAAGACCACTTCTCGGCCTGATTTTCAGCCTCTCACCGCATGCCCAGCGCCTACATCATTGCCCACGTCAGCGTCACCGACCCGGCGCTTCGAAGCCTCCCCCGAATACGCCAGCGCGCGTGCTGCACGCCAAAATGCCGCCCAGATGCAGATGCTCCTGGTCGAAGGCAGCTGAACTGATTTATTCAACATCCAACCTATTCCCAAGAAAGACACCCATGAGCGCCATTGTTGACATCGTCGGACGCGAAATCCTAGACAGCCGGGGCAACCCCACGGTCGAGTGCGACGTGCTGCTGGAATCCGGCGTGATGGGACGTGCGGCGGTGCCATCCGGCGCCTCTACCGGCTCGCGCGAGGCCATCGAGCTGCGCGACGGCGACGCAGGCCGCTACCTGGGCAAGGGCGTGCTCAAGGCGGTGGAACACATCAACACCGAAATTTCTGAAGCCGTGCTGGGCCTGGACGCCTCCGAGCAGGCCTTCCTGGACAAGACCCTGATCGACCTCGACGGCACCGAGAACAAGTCGCGCCTGGGCGCCAACGCCATGCTGGCGGTCTCGATGGCCGTGGCCCGTGCCGCCGCCGAAGAAGCCGGCCTGCCCTTGTACCGCTACTTCGGCGGCTCGGGCGGCATGCAGATGCCCGTGCCCATGATGAACGTGGTCAATGGCGGCGCACACGCCAACAACAACCTCGACCTGCAGGAGTTCATGATCATCCCCGTGGGCGCACCGAACTTTCGCGAAGCTATCCGCTACGGCGCCGAGGTGTTCCACGCCCTCAAGAAGATCATCCATGACAAGGGCATGAGCATTGCCGTGGGCGACGAAGGTGGTTTTGCCCCCAACGTGCCCAGCCACGAGGCGGCCATTCAGATGATTCTGGAGGCCATCGACAAGGCCGGCTACGTGGCCGGCGAGCAAATCGCCCTGGGCCTGGACTGCGCCGCCAGCGAGTTCTACAAGGACGGC
>CANGYC010000299.1 GCA_947457975.1 Comamonadaceae bacterium
CGCCCGTGAGGTCGAGCGTAAAAAGGTCGGTCTGCGTTCTGCACGCCGTCGCAAGCAGTTCAGCAAGCGTTAATCGCTGCCGAGCGTCTTGCACGCCAAGCCGCCGAGGCCTTCAAGCCCGGCGGCTTTTTTCATGCGGCCCCGTCTTGTGGCGAGACCGCCGCAGCAGCCCTGCGACACCACAGCCAGCCTGTGCTTGATCAAATTACTGTAGTATTCGTTTCTTTGCAGATACTGCTCACCCCAGGAGCCCGCCATGAGCGCCCTTGCCGAACAGATTCCCTCGACCCAGATGCCCGATCCCTTCGTCTTCACGGACGCCGCCGCCGCAAAAGTGGCCGAGTTGATCGCCGAGGAAGGCAACCCCGATCTCAAATTGCGCGTGTTCGTGCAAGGCGGTGGTTGCTCGGGCTTCCAGTACGGATTTACCTTCGATGAAATCGTCAATGAAGACGACACCACGCTCAGCAAAGCCGGCGTGTCCTTGCTCATCGATGCCATGAGCTACCAGTACCTGGTGGGTGCCGAGATCGACTACAAGGATGACCTCGAAGGCGCCCAGTTCGTGATCAAGAACCCCAACGCCACCAGCACCTGCGGTTGTGGCTCCAGCTTCTCGACCTGATCCGTCACCGCTGGCATGAAAAAAGGGCCCCTCGGGCCCTTTTTGCATTCTGGCGCACGGCAGGCCGCGCGCGCTGCTGGCTCAAGCGCCTGGGCTGCGGGTGGCCGGGTACAAGGCGCCCAGAACGCGCGGCCCACGGGCCCCGGTGACGCCAGGCAGGCTGGCGGGTTCGCGCTCGAACCAGGCCCTGGCCAGCCAGGCAAAGGCCGCCGCTTCCACCTGCATCACGGGCAGGCCCCGGGCGTCCGTGGGCAGGACTTTGAGGCCGGGTAGGGCTGCTTGCAGCTGCGCCATCAAGGTCCGGTTGAGCGCGCCGCCGCCGCACACCAGCAGTTCCTGGGTCTGGGGCGCCCAACGCTGAACATCCAGGGCACAGGCCTGGGCCGTCAGCGCCGTGAGGGTGGCCTGCACATCGGCAGGGCAGACGCCGGCCCCGGACTCAGCCAGGCGGGCCTGCAGCCAGGCGGGGTTGAAGAGGTCCCGGCCGGTGCTTTTGGGCGGCACCTTGGCAAAGTAGGGCTCGCCCAGCAGGGCCTGCAGCAAAGCGGCATTCACGCGGCCTGAAGCGGCCCAGGCGCCTTGGTCATCAAAGGCCTGGCCGGTGTGCTGCTGGCACCAGTGGTCCATCAGGGCATTACCTGGCCCGCAGTCAAAACCCCGAACCGCGTTCAGCGAGCCCGGCGAGTTCTGCGCTTCCAGGAGGGTCAGGTTGCTGATGCCGCCCAGGTTGAGCACGGCCACCGAGGCGCCGGGCTTGGCCCACAGTGCGGCATGAAAGGCCGGTACCAGGGGCGCGCCTTGCCCGCCTGCGGCCAGGTCCGCGGTGCGGAAGTCGGCCACCACGTCCAGGCCCGTCAGTTCGGCCAGCCAGGCGGGGTTGTTGAGCTGCAGGGTGTAGCCGGGTCCGTCAAAATCCTGCGGCCGGTGCCGCACGGTCTGCCCGTGTGCGCCAATGGCCCGAATCGGCCCCCAGCCGCGCGCGCGGGCCTGCTGCTGCAGCTCGGACACCACCTGGGCATAGAGCGCCACCAGATGGTTGCTGGCCACGGCGGCGCGGTGAAGCTCGTTATCGCCCGGGGTATTGAGTGCCAGGAGCTCCTGGCGCACATCAGGGGGGAAGCTGCATCCCGAATGCGCGCGCACCTGGGGGGCGCCGCTGAAATCCACCAGCACGCCATCGACGCCGTCCAGCGAGGTGCCGGACATGAGACCGATGTAGAGCTGAGGGGAGGCGGGTGGGGAAGCGGTCACGCCGGAAGGGCTTGAGCCGACGGTGGGCAGCGGCTTATTGCGCCGCCGAAGGCTGCCAGCCGGCGACAGCATCGAGCTGCTTGCGCATGAGGCCGGCCATCTGGCGGAAGGCCGGCATGGCGGCGGCCGACAGGGGCACGCTCTCGCTCTGGCGCGCGATCATGATGGGGTCTTTGTGCACGCCATTGATGCGGAATTCAAAGTGCAGATGCGGGCCCGTGGCCCAGCCAGTGGCACCCACGGCACCCACGTGCTGGCCCTGGCTCACGCGGTCGCCGCGCTTGACGTTGAAGCGTGAGAGGTGGGCATACACCGTGGTGTGGCCCTTGCCGTGGTTGATATACACCACGTTGCCAAAGCCATTTTGGCTGCCGGCAAACTCGACCACGCCTTCGCCGACTGAGCGCACCGGCGTGCCCGTGGGCGCGCCATAGTCCACGCCCAGGTGGGCTTTCCAGGTGTTGTGGATGGGGTGCATGCGCATGCTGAAACCACTGGTGACCCGCGAAAACTCCATGGGCGAGGCCAGATAGGCGCGCCGGAGGCTCTTGCCATCCATGCTGTAGTAGGCGCCCTTGACCTCACCCTTGGGGCCGAGCGGCTGGGTCTCGTCGCGGAACCACATGGCCTGCAGCGATTTGCCTCCATTGACGAACTCGGTGCTCAGCACGCGGCCCACGCGAAGCGGCTCACCGTCGGCTTCCATGGTTTCGTAGAGCACGCTGAAGCGGTCGCCCTTGCGCAGGCTGCGGTTGAAGTCGATGTCGCCGGAGAAGATGTCGGCGATCTGCATGGCAATGGCATCGGGCAGACCGACCTCGTCGGTGGCGGCGAACAGCGAGCTCCTGATCACGCCGGCAGACAGGCGAGAGGAGCGCGCGTAGGGCGCGACTTCCACCCGCGAACTGAACGCTGAGCCCTGGCGCTCGATCACCAGGCGCTTGAAGAAGTTCTCGTCATCGGTGGCCCAGCGCATGGAGAGCTTGAGAAGCTGCTGGCTGTCGTTGGCCTCGGCGGTGACGGCCTTGCCAGCACGGCCCAGGATGAACTGGCGGGCGTTGCCGTCTTGGCGCAGGAAGGCGGCAGCAGCCGGGTCGGCGATGTTCAGGCGGCGCAGCAGGCTTTCGGCGGTGTCGCTGCTGCGGGTGGTTTCGGTGCGGTAGAGGCTGAAGCTGTGGTCCAGCAGGGCCTCGGCC
>CANGYC010000300.1 GCA_947457975.1 Comamonadaceae bacterium
CCTCGGTGGCGGCCAGCGCCTGCATGACGCGGAACTCGCGCTCGATGGCATGCGCCGAGGGCAGCAGCTGGGCCACCGGCCCGGGCTTGGTGCGCATCACATAGTCCTGCCCGGGCGTGCTGAGCCGGTAGGTGGGGTTGGACTGGCCACCTGAAAACTTGTGCACGCTCAGCGGGCCCTCAAAGCCAGGCAGGTGCGCGCTGAGGTGGCCAGACAGCGCCGCCAGGTCGAAGGGCAGGGCCTCGCTCGTGTGGGAAGGGGCGCTGTGGCTCACGTCTGGCTCCGGCTGGGGTGTGGATGCACCGACGCGCCTGACGGCGCGGCCCGGGCGGTGGGACAGGCTACTTGTCGGTGTCCGCTTCGCTCAGCCGCATCAGGCCTTCGCGCTGGCGCACCACCAGCCCGCCGGCCTCGATGCGGATCAGGCCATCGCGCTCCATGGCCTTGAGCTCCTGGTTGACCCGCTGTCGCGAGGCGCCCAGCAGCTGGGCCAGCTCTTCCTGCGCCAGTTGCAGGCCGATGCGGATTTCGCTCGCATTGGCCAGGCAGGCCACGCCATAGCTGCGCGCCAGGTGCAAGAGCTGCTTGGCCAGCCGGGCCCGCAGGGGCAGGGTGTTGAGGTCTTCCACCAGGCCGTAGAGCTGGCGGATGCGGCGCGCATGCAGGCGCAGCATGGCCTGGTAGAACTCCACGTGCTGCGCCAGGATCTTGTGAAAGTCGGCGCGGGCCACGCACAGCAGCGTGGTCTCGCCATGGGCATACACATCGTGCGTGCGGCTGTCGCCGTCGAAGATGGACACGTCGCCGAACCAGATCCCTGGCTCCACATAGGTGAGGGTGATCTGCTTGCCCGTCACCGAGGTGGAGCTCACCCGCACGGCCCCATGCGCACAGGCCATCCATTCTTCGGGCGTGTCGCCACGTGCGGCGATCAGGTCGCCGTCGCGAAAGCGTCGGACATAGGCGCATCGGAGGATGTCGTGGCGAAGAGAAGGTGAGAGGGAGGAGAACCAGCGCCCGGCGTTGATGGCAGAGCGTTCCTCCATCGTAAGAATGGGGTCGTCCAGGGCCTGTCTTGTCGGTGACTGGCCGAGCGGGCCTGCGGGGCTTGTCAGGATGTCCTGCATGGGTGGGGAGCGTCGGGGTGGCGTAGGGCTGGGCTTCAGCGAAAGCGGGGCTCGCGCTTGTCCAGAAAGGCGCTGATGCCTTCGCCGGCATTGGCATGCACGAGGTTGCGCATGAAGTGCTCGCGTTCTTCAGTCAGGTGCGCGGGCAGACCATGCAGCTCGGCGTGCTGGATCAGCTCTTTGACGCTGGCCAGCACATTGCCGGCGCGCGCATTCAGGTCGGCGGCCAGTTGCAAGGCCGTGCCCAGGGCGGCCCCTTCTGCTGCAACCTGGTTCACCAGTCCGTGCTGGGCCAGCTGCTGGGCGCTCAGGCGCGTGCCGCGCATGAGTGCGTCGCTGGCCAAGGCCCGGGGCAGGGCGCGCGCCAGGTGCCAGCTGGCGCCGCCATCGGGAGACAGGCCCACCTTGGCGTAGGCCATGCTGAAGAAGGCCGCCTCGGAGGCCACGATGAGGTCGCAGGCCAGGGCCAGGGCAAAGCCTGCGCCGGCCGCCGGCCCTTCCACGGCCGCAATCACCGGCTTGGGGAAGGTGCGGATGGAGTCGATCCAGCTGTGCAGGCTGTCCACGGCCTGGCGCTGGGCCTCGAGCTGGCCTTCGCGCGCCTTCAGGAGGCGCTGCAGTTGACCGCCTGCGCTGAAGATGCGGCCTTCGCCCGTGAGAATGACGCTGTGCACGTCCGGGTTGTTCTCGGCGGCGTTGAGCGCCTCCACACCGGCCACGTAGATCTCGGGGCCCAGCGCGTTGTGGTGCTCGGGGTTGCTGATGGTCAGCACCAGCGTGCCAGCCTCGCTGGCGCTCTTGAGGGCGGCGGCCATGGCCTTAGCTTTCTTCCTGCAGCAGGCTCAGGCCGATGGCGCCGCGCCGGCGCAGCCAGGGCGAGGGGCGGTAGCGCGGATCGCCGTACACGGTCTGCATGTTGAACAGCACCTCCAGCACGTTGGTGGGGCCGAAGCGGTTGCCCATGGCCAAGGGCCCCAGGGGGTAGCCCAGGCCGAGCGTGACGGCGGTCTCCAGGTCGGCCGGGGTACAGATGCCTTGCTGGCAGATGTCGCTGGCGATGTTGACGATGGTGGCCACCACGCGCTGCGTGACGAAGCCGCCGCTGTCGCGGATCACGCTCACCGGCTTGCCGTCGCGTGCAAACAGGGCGTGGGCGGCATCGCGCATGTCGGCGCGCGTGGCGGGGTTGGTGGCCAGCACACGGCGGCGGGTGGCGGCATCGTCGATCAGCATGTCGATGCCCACGGTGCGGGCCGGGTCCAGCCGCTCGACCACGGCCACGGTGGTGACGTCAAAGCCCAGGGGCGCCACCAGGGTGAGGGCCTGAGCCGAGGGGCTCTGGCCGGTTTCGATGGTGGCGCCCAGGTTCTTGAGCAGCTGGTAGAGCTCGGCGCGGCGGGTGGCCCGGGTTGACACCCACACGGGTGGCATCTCCGGGACCACGGGCACGGCTTGCTCGGGGGGCACTTGGGCCTGGCCGCCCTCGTAGGCGTAGAAGCCGCCGCCGGTTTTACGGCCGAGCACACCACCAGCCAGCCGCTGGGCAGTGATGACGCTGGGGCGGTAGCGCGGCTCCTGGTAGTACTGCTGGTAGATGGACTCCATCACCGGGTGCGACACGTCCAGCGCCGTGAGGTCCATCAGCTCGAAGGGGCCGAGCTTGAAGCCGACCTGGTCCTTGAGGATGCGGTCGATGGTGGCGAAGTCGGTGATGTTCTCGCCCACGATGCGCAAGGCCTCGGTGTTGTAGCCACGGCCGGCATGGTTGACGATGAAGCCGGGCGTGTCCTGCGCCTGCACGGGCGTGTGGCCCATGGCGCGGGCAAAGTCGCTGAGCGTGAGCAGCACCTCGGGGCGGGTCTTGAGGCCGCGCACCACCTCGACCACCTTCATCAGCGGCACGGGATTGAAGAAGTGGTAGCCG
>CANGYC010000301.1 GCA_947457975.1 Comamonadaceae bacterium
GCCTGAGCGGGCGGGCAGGCCGCGCCTGGCGTTTTCATGTGGGCCAGGGCGAAGCGGCCCGGGTGAGCTGGCAGGATGCGATGGCAGGCGCGATGAGGGGCATGCAGGTGCAGGCCGTTGACGAAGTCGTGGGCGACTTCGTGCTCCAACGCGCCGACGGCCTCTGGGCCTACCAGCTGGCCGTGGTGGTGGACGACGCTGCACAGGGCGTCACGCACGTGGTGCGCGGCCAGGACCTGGCCGACAACACCCCCCGGCAGATCCTGCTGCAACGCGCCCTGGGCCTGCCCACCCCCGCCTACCTGCACACCCCGCTGGTGCGCGATGCGCGCGGCGAAAAACTCAGCAAGCAACTCGGCGCGACGCCGCTTGATCTGCAAGACCCGCTGACCGCGCTGAATGCAGCCGCGCTGGTACTGGACCTGCCCGCGCAGCCGGCCGGCAGCACCAAAGCCGAAGCCCTGGCCACCTGGGTGCAGGCCTGGCGGCAGCGGCATCCTTGAGGCAGGCCAGGGCCCGCGGCCTGCCCCGCGATAATCCGAGCTTGTCCCCAAGAGCCCCCGCATGAACCGCCCCGACGCGACCAACGCCCCCTCGCCCGCCTCCTCACCCGCCTCGGACGCTGCCACCCCGGTGCGCCGCCCCATCAAGAGCTTCGTGTTGCGGGCCGGCCGCATGGGCCCGGGCCAGGCACGCGCCTTTGAGCAGCACGGCGCTCAGTTCCTGCTGCCCTACCGCCCCGAGCTACTGGACACCCCCGCGGCCTTTGGCCGCAGCGCCCCGCTCATCCTGGAGATCGGCTTCGGCATGGGCGATGCCACCGCCAAGATCGCGCAGGCCCGCCCACAAGACAACTTCCTGTGCTGCGAGGTGCATGCCCCGGGCGTGGGCTCGCTGCTCAAGCGCTGCGGCGAGGAAGCCATCGCCAACATCCGCATCCTCCAGCACGATGCGGTGGAGGTGCTCACCCACATGGTGGGCGAGGCCAGCCTCGATGGCGTGCACATCTTCTTTCCCGATCCCTGGCACAAGGCCAGGCACCACAAGCGCCGGCTGATCCAGGGGCCCTTCATCGCCCAGCTGGTGCGCTACCTCAAGCCCGGCGGCTACCTGCATCTGGCCACCGACTGGGCTCCGTATGCCGAACAGATGCTCGAGGTGCTCAGCGCCGAGCCCCAGCTCAAGAACACCGCCGAGGGCTATGCCCCCAAGCCGGCCTACCGACCCTTGACCAAGTTCGAGAACCGCGGCCTCAAACTCGGCCACGGCGTCTGGGACCTGGTGTTCGTGCGGGTCTGACGCTCTCTGCGCGGCGCATGGCGCACCAGTCCAAGAACCCGCTGATTGCCATGCGCGGTGGGGTATCGCCCAGCTGCGTGGCCCTGCCGCGCATGAAGCGCAGTCCCTGGCCCACCGTGCTGGACCACCTGGCCGAGCGGCTTCCTGCGGTCAGCCGCAGCGACTGGGCCGAGCGCATGGCCTCAGGCGGCGTGCTGGGCGAAGACGGCCAGCCCCTGCGGCCAGACGCACCCTATGCCCACGGCGCACGCGTGTACTACTGGCGGGAGCTCCCCAGCGAGCCGCCGATTCCCTTCGAGGCCCAGGTGCTCTTTGAAGACGAGCACCTGGTGGTGGCCGACAAGCCGCATTTCCTGCCCGTCACGCCGGGCGGTCGCTTCGTGCGCGAGACCCTGCTGGTGCGCCTGAAGGCCCAGCTCGGCTGCGCCGATCTGAGCCCGCTGCACCGCATCGACCGCGAGACCGCCGGTCTGGTGGTGTTGTGCAAACGCCCCCAGGAGCGCGACGCCTACCAGGGCCTCTTCCGTGAGCGGCGCATCGCCAAGCGCTATGAGGCTGTCGCTGCAGCCCCGCCAGCGGCGCTGGTATTTCCACTGGTGCGTGCCAGCCGCATCGTCGAAGACGAGGCGCAGTTCTTCCGCATGCGCGAGGCCGAGGGTGCGGCCAACAGCGAAACCCGCATCCACCTGCTGGCCCAGCAGCAGGGCCGGGGCCTGTATGAGCTGGTGCCCATCACGGGCAAACGCCACCAGCTGCGCGTGCACATGCAGGCCCTGGGTCTGCCGCTCGAGGGCGACCAGTTCTACCTGCAGGTCAAGCGCGGGCCGGGTGACGATGAAGATTTTCAGAACCCCTTGCAACTGCTGGCCCGTCACCTGGCCTTCACCGACCCGGTGACCAGCCAGGCCCGCGAATTCACCAGCCGCCTGGCCCTGCGCTGGCCCTGAACGCGGCAGGCCAACGCCCTACACTGCCGCGCATGACCGCGCCCGCCTTCCTGACGCCAGCGCAAACAGCCCGCGCCCTGCCCTACCCCGCGCTGGCCGGCGAAATCGAGCACCTTCTTCAAGACGCCAGCGTGCAGGTGCCGCCGCGCCTGGTGCAGCCCCTGGCCGGGGGCGGCAGCCTGTTCGTCATGCCGGCCTGCGATGCGCAGGTGGCGATCACCAAGCTCATCACCTTCGTGGCGGACAACGCCACCCGGGGGCTGCCCGCCATCCAGGGCGACATCGTGGTTTTCGATGCACGCACAGGCCAGCGGCGGGCCGTGCTCGACGGCCCCACGGTCACGGCCAAGCGCACGGCGGCGGTCTCGCTGCTGGCGGCGCAGCATCTGGCGCCGCAACGCGAAGGCCCCCTGCTCATCGTGGGTGCCGGCGTGCAAGGCCTCGCCCACCTCGAGGCTTTTCAGGACGGGCTGGGCGTCGACGAGGTGTGGGTGGCTTCGCGCACACCCGCCAGCGCCCAGGCCCTGGTGGCGCATGCGCAGGCTCGGGGCCTGAAGGCCCGGTACGTGACGGATGCGAATGCCGCACTGGCCCACTGCCCGCTGGTGGTGAGCTGCACACCCGCGCAAGGCGTGGTCTTGCAGGCGCTGCCGCGCAGCGATGCCTTCGTGGCCGCCGTGGGCGCCTTCACGCCGCGCATGGTGGAGTGGGCGCCAGAGGTTTGCCAGCACCTGCACCGCACCGGTCGGGTGGTGGTGGACACACGCGATGCCGACCA
>CANGYC010000302.1 GCA_947457975.1 Comamonadaceae bacterium
CCCTGGCTGCGCGACATGCAGGAGCGCCACGACTTTGCCGAGTTCGTGCCCATGTCGGCCAAGACCGCCAAAGACATTGAGCGCCTGCTGGGCATCTGCCAGAAATACCTGCCCGAGCAGCCCTGGATGTACGCGGCCGACGAGCTCACCGACCGCAGCGACCGTTTCATGGCCGCCGAGATCGTGCGCGAAAAACTCTTTCGCCTCACGGGCGATGAGTTGCCCTACACCTCCACCGTCATCATCGACAAGTACGAGGAGGAGGGTGGCCTGCGCCGGATCGCCGCCACCATCGTGGTCGAGCGTGCTGGCCACAAAGGCATGGTCATCGGCGAGAAGGGCGAGAAGCTCAAGCGCATCGGCACCGAGGCGCGCCAGGAGCTCGAGACTCTCACGGGCCACAAGGTGTTCCTTGAGATCTGGGTGAAGGTGCGATCCGGCTGGGCCGACGATGACGCCCGCGTGCGCTCCTTCGGCTACGAGTGACGTGGCAGCCAAGCGCTTTACCGACGAGCCAGCTTATGTGCTGCACCGCTACGACTGGAGCGAGTCCAGCCTGATCCTGGAGGTCTTCACCCGCCACCAGGGTCGTATTGCCCTGGTGGCCCGGGGCGCCAAGAAGCCCAGCTCCAGCTTTCGCCCTGTGCTGCTGCCACTGCAGCCGCTGCGCCTGTCCTTCGGCGGCGATGCCGAGATCCGTAATCTCAGGAGTGCCGAGTGGCAGGGCGGCCATGTCATGCCCACGGGGGAGGCGTTGCTGTCGGGCTACTACCTCAACGAGCTGCTGATGCGACTCCTGGCCCGGGATGATCCGCATCCCCGCCTGTTCGAGGCCTACACGGCCACGGTGCAGTTGCTGGCCAGCCCTGGCAGCGACACCCTTCAGCTGGCCCTGCGGGCGTTTGAACTCTGCTTGCTGCGCGAGGTCGGTTTCCTGCCGGCCCTGGACCTGCAGACGGCCACGCTCCAGCCCCTGGAGCCTTCAGAGCCCTATGTGCTGGTGCCCGAGGCGGGCCTGCGCGAGGCCCACGAGGACGACCGCCATGCCCTGACCGGCGCCCAGTGGCTTGCCCTGCAGCACAGCCTCGAAGACGGGGCCAGCTTCGTGGACACCCTGCGCGCCAGCACCGAGGTGGCCCAGGGGCTCAAGCCGCAGCTGCGTGCGCTGCTGCACTACCATTGTGATGTGCGCATCCTCAAGACCCGCCAGATGCTGCGCGACCTGCAGACGCTCTGATTCCTTTTCATGCCCGCCTCCCACCCTCACCGCACGGCCCTGTCCGTCAACGTCAACAAGGTGGCGCTGCTGCGCAACAGCCGCCACCTGGATATTCCCAGCCCCGTGCGGGCGGCCGAGCTGTGCCTCAAGGCCGGTGCTGACGGCATCACCATCCACCCCCGGCCCGATGAGCGCCACATTCGCGCCCAAGACGCGCGTGAGCTGGCCGCACTCATGCGGCAGTGGCCGGAGCGCGAGTTCAACATCGAGGGCAACCCTTTCCACAATCTCATGCCGCTGGTGCGTGAGTTGCGCCCCCAGCAGTGCACCCTGGTGCCCGACAGCCAGGACCAATTCACCAGCGACCACGGCTGGAACTTTCCGCAGGACGCTGAACGTCTGGCGCCCGTGGTGGCCGAATTGCATGCCCTTGGCGTGCGCGTGAGTCTCTTCATGGACCCGCTGCCTGGCGCCATGGCCGCCGCCCGCGCCCTGGGCGCCGATCGCGTGGAGTTCTATACAGAAAGCTATGCACGCGCCTGGGGCACGCCTGCCCAGGCGGCGGTGCTGCAGACCTTTGCCGATGCGGGCCTTGCCGCGCGTGCGGCGGGCCTGGGCATCAACGCGGGCCACGACCTCAACCGCCAGAACCTGCCCGCCTTTTTGAAGGCCGTGCCCGAGGTGCTGGAAGTCTCCATCGGGCATGCGCTTATCAGCGATGCCCTGGAGTTGGGCTACGCAGCCACGGTCCAGGCCTATCTGCAGGCCATGGCCCCTGGCAGCCAGGCGGAGCGCGCATGAACCTGTCGCCCCAGGCCCGCATTTACGGCATCGGCACGGACATCTGCGACATCCGCCGCATCCGCGCCAGCCTCGAGCGCCACGGCGAGCGCTTTGCAGCCAAGATCCTCAGTGATGCCGAGCTGGCCACCTGGCGCCTGCGCGGCCAGCGCTGGCCCGAGCGCGGCGTGCGCTACCTGGCCACCCGCTTTTCCGCCAAGGAGGCCTTCAGCAAGGCCATCGGCCTGGGCATGCGCATGCCCATGACTTGGCGGCTGTGTGAAATCGCCAAGGCCCCCAGCGGCAAGCCCGAGGTGGTGCTGCACGGTGAACTCAAGGCCTGGTTCGAAGCCCAAGGCCTGGCCGCCCATGTGAGCGTGAGCGACGAAACAGATTACGCGACGAGCTTTGTCATCGTCGAGAAACTGCCCTGAACCCCATGACTGCCCAGGTATCCCCCCACTCCCCCCTCATCATCGACGTGGCCGGCCTCACGCTGAGCGCCATCGACAAAAAGCGCCTGAAGCACCCGCTCACGGGCGGCGTCATCCTGTTTGCCCGCAACTGGGAAAACCGTGCGCAGCTCAGTGAGCTGTGCCGCCAGATCAAGGCCGTGCGGCGCGACCTGCTCATCCTGGTGGACCACGAGGGCGGGCGCGTGCAGCGCTTCAAGACCGACGGCTTCACGCACTTGCCGCCCATGCGTGCGCTCGGCCAGATGTGGATGCGCCCCGATACCGACCTGCCCGGCGCCAACGCCTTGGCCGCTTGCAATGCCGCCACCGCCTGCGGCTATGTGCTCGGGGCTGAGTTGCGTGCCTGCGGCGTGGACATGAGTTTTGCGCCCGTGCTCGACCTGGACTTTGGCGCCAGCGGCGTCATTGGCGACCGTGCCTTCCACCGTGATCCGCGTCTGGTGAGTCTGCTGGCCAAGAGCCTGGTGCAGGGCCTCTTGCAAAGCGGCATGTCCAACTGCGGCAAGCATTTCCCCGGCCATGGCTTCGTCAAGGCCGACTCGCA